>JAODMH010000016.1 GCA_025465035.1 Microbacteriaceae bacterium
TCCTCTTTCACCGTTCGACTTGCATGTGTTAAGCACGCCGCCAGCGTTCATCCTGAGCCAGGATCAAACTCTCCGTAAATGTTTGATTGCACGAACGACGCAAGCGTCGAACGGCACATCTAGTGTGCCAAGCCGCCGGAATGGGCGGACATGGCACAAGTTTGAAACTGACAGAACAAATCAATACTGACTTGCTTTGTTGTTTTAATGTTTTTCCAAAGGAATCTCCTCTGCGGTACCGGTTAGAAAACCAGCCCTACAGACGAGGTTTTTGGCATTTGACATTGTGCACGCTGTTGAGTTCTCAAGGATCGGACGCTCCTGGTGCTTCGTCTCGCGACTCGGCTGCCAGGGCAACTTTCCTGCTGTTTGCAACCCCCGCTCTCGCGGAGGGCAACTTGTCTAACTTACCACCTTCGCGGCTTCTGTCAAATCGATTGGCGCGGCCCGGAGAGCGCGCAACATCGCTTTGAAAAACTTACGAGGTGGGTTATTCATCCTAAGATCTGAAGACAGTTTCCTACAAGAGGTGCACTGCTATTTGACTCGGATTTGTCCCTCTTGAGGCCGGAAGCACTGCGGCTTTTCGAACCTTTGGGGTGACAGATAAGAAGATTACGTGCATGTTCCGGATGGCGCAAATTTTGCACGATCCCGGGCGTGTCGGGCGCCGCGCCTACTCGATGAAGACGCCGGCCAGGGTCTTCTTGCCCCGTCGGAGAACCGCCATGCCCCCGGGCAGAGCGCTGCTCGCCAGGGTGAGTGCGACATCCTCGACCTTGGTGTTGTTGAGGTATACACCACCCTGCTCGAGTGCGCGCCTCGACTCCCCCAGGCTCGACGCGAGACCGGTGTCGACGAGCGCTTGCACGACGAGCGTGTCTGACGTGGTCGTCGTGTTCGGGAGTTCCCGCAGGGCGGCCTCGAGCGTACCGCTGTCGAGTTCGGCGAGGTCACCCTGGCCAAACAGTGCGTCGGCCGCCGCTATCGCCGCCTGCGTCGCCCCATGGCCGTGTACGAGAGTCGTGACCTCGAGTGCGAGGGTACGCTGCGCCTCCCGCCTGAACGGCTCGAAGGCGACAGCATCCGCGAGTCTGTCGATGTCCGCCCTGGACAGAAAGGTGAAAATCTTGATGCGCTCGATTACGTCGGCATCATCGGTGTTGAGCCAGAACTGGTAGAAGGCGTATGGGCTGGTCAGCGACGGATCCAGCCAGACAGCGTTGCCCTCGCTCTTGCCGAACTTCGTGCCGTCGGAGTTGGTGATCAGCGGGGTACCGATCGCGTGCGCACTGGCACCCTCCGCCTTCCGGATGAGGTCGGTTCCGCTGGTGAGATTGCCCCACTGATCGCTGCCTCCCGTCTGGAGCACGCAGTCGTAGCTACGGAAGAGTTCGAGGAAGTCCATGCCCTGCAGGATCTGGTAGCTGAACTCGGTGTAGCTGATGCCCGCCTCGCTGTTGAGGCGCGCACTGACGGCATCCTTCTTCAGCATGGTGCCGACGCGGAAGTACTTGCCGATGTCGCGGAGGAAGTCGATGGCGCTCAGCGGCGCCGTCCAGTCGAGGTTGTTGACCAGCCTTGCGGCGTTCGTGCCGTCGAAACTCAGGAACTTGGAAATCTGCTCCTGCAGGTATCCGACCCACTCGGCGACGGTGTCCTTGGTGTTGAGGGTGCGTTCCGCCGTGGGCCGCGGGTCGCCGATGAGTCCGGTCGAACCGCCGACGAGTCCTAGCGGCTTGTGGCCCGCGAGCTGGAGACGCCGCATGGTGAGCAGCTGCACGAGATTCCCGAGATGCAGGCTGGGGGCGGTCGGATCGAAGCCGCAGTAGTAGCTGATCGGCTCCCCCGCCAGGACCGATTTGAGTTCGACCTCGTCTGTCGAGACGTGGACGAGTCCACGCCAGACGAGCTCATCCCAGACATCCTCGAACGAATCGTCGTTGCGCTGGGCGGACAGGGCTTCGGATGCTGGCACCGGCCAAGAATACCAGCGCGACCTAGCGGAGCCGGGTCCTCGCCGTCGCGTGGTCGAGCGGCCGCGGGGGATAGACCCAGGCCACGAGCACGACAGAGATGATCATGAGCAGGAACCACGAGACCAGCTTGGTGATCGAGACGAGTTCCCAGCCGTCCATCTGATTCGGGTAGACCCAGGCGTCGGACCAGGTCGCGAGGTTTTCGGCGATCCAGATGAACAGCGCGACGAGCAGGAACGCGGCGACCAGTGGCATCCGTGGCCGTAGGCGGAAGATGCGGAAATGCATCACGCACCGGCCGAAGACGACCACGACCGCCATGAGCAGCAGCCAGCGGAAGTCCCAGATGTAGTGATGGGTGAAGAAGTTGAGATAAATGAGCGCGGCGAGTACCGCAGTGATCCATCGACGCGGATAGCGGTCGAACCGAAGATCGAACAGCCGGTAGACCCGCACCATGTACGATCCGACGGCCGCATACATGAAACCGCTGTAAAGCGGCACGTTGAACAGGTGCAGGACGCCAGGCCCCTGATAGATCCACGAGCCGACGCTGGTCTTGAAGAGCTCCATCCCGGTGCCGACAATATGGAAGAGGATGACTACCCGCAACTCCCTGAACGTCTCGAGCCGGAAGGCCACCATCAGGACCTGGATGACGACGGCAGTGATCGTGACGAAGTCGTTGCGCGCGAGAAGTGCGTGGTCCGGATACCAGAGTCTTGTCGCAAACAGCACGGCGAGCATCGCCGCGCCGAAGATGCAGGCCCAGGCCTGTTTGAGCCCGAAGACGAGAAACTCGACGATGCCCTTCCACAGCCGACTCTCTGGTGCCCTGGCGAGTAGACGATGGGCGCGATCGTCGATGAAGCGTTCTACCGGGGTGAAGCTGCCCTCTCCGCTTCGACCGACTTCGCTCACCGGGACAGGGTAACCGACGAAATGTCGGAGACCCGAGCTACGAGCATTCGGGCGCGCCGTCCTCGACCTTCGGAAACTCAGGACTTTGGTCGTGGGCAGTGTTCGAGGATGCCGTCGGGACGGTGTCGCCGTGGCATCCATTTCGCCATTGTCCTGAATTTCCGAAAGGAGTCGGTCATGAGCGCTTTTTCAGCGAGTGGGCCCTGTAGGGCGAGACGCTCGGCTCGCCCGGGATCCAGTAGCGCCATGGATAGGCGTCCGTGCCGCCCGCGCCGGAGAGTCCCGTGCGCGAGCTGGCCTCGAAGGGCGGCGGATCCTCGGCGAGGGTCAGTTCGAACGGAGCATGCCCGAGGTCCGCTCCCCCATCGGCGAGCGTGATGCCGAGGGCGACAACCAGGCGGGCAGGACCCCGGGCGAGATCGTCGTCGGTCCTGCTGGTCAGCCGCCGGAGACGTGCGAGTTCGGCGCCGTCCACGACCTCGCCCGCTCTGAGCAGAACGGCGGATGCGGTGCCGGGAGGCGAGCAGACAATGTTCGCACAGACGTGCATGCCGTAGGTGAAGTAGGTATAGAGGAAGCCCGGCTCGCCGAACATGACCGCGTTCCTCTTCGTCGGGCCGCGGAAGGCGTGGGATCCGGGATCGAGGGCACCGAGGTAGGCCTCGACCTCGGTGATGCGGAGGGACACCGTGCCATCGTCCGAGTGCTTCGTGAGGATCCCGCCGAGCAATCGCGGCGCCACCTCGATCGCGGGTCGTTCGAGGATCGCGCGGTCGAACACTAGAAGAGACTCGAACCGCTCACGAAGAAGATGATCGCCGCCGCGATCGCCATCGCGGCGACGATGCCGAAGATGCACCACATCACGATCTTCTGCGTACGCGTCTGTTCCGGGCGCTGGGGGCCATTGTCTTTGCGCAGGGTCACTTCGTCTCCTCGAGTTCTCTGATGCGCCGGGTGAGCGCGGCGAGCTGCTCCGCCACGCGAACGGGAGCCGTCCCTCCGGCCCCGGTGCGGCTCGCGATCGAGCCGGCGACGGTGAGCACGCTGCGGACCTCCGGGGTGAGATGGGGCGAAATGGCCGCGTACTCCGCGTCGGTCGGTTCGTCGAGCTCGATGCCACGCCGTTCGCACACGCTCACGAGCGCGCCGCTGATCTCGTGGGCCTCGCGGAAGGGGACCTTCTGTTTCACGAGCCATTCCGCGACATCGGTCGCGAGCGAGAAGCCCTGGGGCGCGAGCTCCGCCATCCGCTCGGTATGGAACTCGATCGTCTCGACCATGCCCGTGAACGCCGGCAGGAGCACTTCGAGTGTCGTGATCGAGTCGAAGACGGGCTCCTTGTCCTCCTGCAGGTCGCGGTTGTAGGCGAGCGGCAGGCCCTTGAGGGTCGTCAACAGGCCGGCGAGGTTTCCGATGAGCCGGCCTGCCTTGCCGCGGGCCAGTTCTGCGATGTCGGGGTTCTTCTTCTGGGGCATGATCGACGATCCGGTCGAGTAAGCATCGCTCAGAGAGACGAACCCGAACTCGCGCGTGTTCCAGAGAATGATCTCCTCGGCGAAGCGGGAGAGATCAATGCCGATCTGCGCGGTCACGTATGCGAACTCCGCGACCACATCGCGGCTTGCCGTGCCGTCGATGGAGTTCTCGACGCCGTGATCGAAACCGAGCTCGGTGGCCACGGCGAGCACGTCGAGTCCGAGCGTGTTGCCGGCGAGCGCTCCGGAACCGTATGGCGATGAGTTCGCACGGACATCCCAGTCAGCCAGTCGCTCGATGTCCCGGACGAGCGGCCAGCAGTGCGCAAGCAGATGATGCGCGAGGAGGATCGGCTGTGCGTGCTGCAGATGCGTGCGACCAGGCATGGCCGCATCGGGGTGGGCCGCCGCCTGGGCTGCGATCGCGTCGATGAGGTCGATGAGCAGCGAACGAATGCGAACGGCGTGGTCACGTAGCAGCATCCTGACCAGAGTGGCGATCTGGTCGTTACGGCTTCGGCCCGCCCGCAGTTTGCCGCCCAGCTCGGTGCCGGCGCGCTCGATGAGTCCGCGCTCGAGAGCCGAGTGCACGTCTTCGTCGTCTGCTGTCGGCCGGAAGGCTCCGTCGGTGACAGCCTGCTGGAGCTCGTCGAGTGCCGAGAGCATGCCGGCGAGTTCGTCGTCGGTCAGATAGCCGGCCCCGGCAAGCGCACGCGCGTGCGCTCTCGAGCCCGCGATGTCGGAGTCGGCAAGCTGCCAGTCGAAGTGGGTCGACCTGCTGAGATCCTGCAGCGCCTGCGACGGACCGGTCGCGAACCTGGCCCCCCACAGAGCTCCCGCCTGGCCCGCCCGGTTAGCGACACCGGGCCGGCCATCACGGTTCGAGATCTCGTCGGATGCCACGGGATGCCGCCTAGCTTCCCGAGAGTTCACGCCGCGCCGAGATCTTGCTCGGCAGCGACCAGATCTCGATGAATCCCTTGGACAACGACTGATCGAAGGTATCCCCGGTGTCGTAGGTCGCGAGGTTGAAGTCGTAGAGGCTCTGCTCGCTCTTCTGCCCGGTCACGGTGGCGCGGCCACCCTGCAGCTTGAGGCGGATGTCGCCGCTCACGTACTTCTGTGTGTCGTCGATGAAGACATCGAGCGACCGCTTGAGGCTCGAATACCAGAGGCCGTCGTACACCAGGTTGGACCATTCGGCCTCCACCCCGCGCTTGTAACGATTGAGGTCTCGCTCGAGGGTGAGGCTTTCGAGCGCCTCGTGCGCGGCGATGAGCGCGATCGCGGCCGGCGCCTCGTAGACCTCACGACTCTTGATCCCGACGAGACGGTCTTCGACGACGTCGATGCGACCGACGCCGTGCTTGCCCGCGACGGCGTTGAGCTCCTCGATGATCGCAAGGGCGTCGTAGGAGACGCCGTCGATCGCCACGGGGATGCCGCGCTCGAAGGTGATCGTGATCTCGTCGGCCTCGCGGTCGACGTTCGGGTCCTGGGTGTACTCGTAGAGGTCCTCTATCGGAGCATTCCACGGGTCCTCGAGGAAGCCGGTCTCCACGGCGCGTCCCCAGACGTTCTTGTCGATCGAATAGGGGTTCGCCGCGCTCTGCCGGATCGGCAGGTTGTGCTCGTTGGCGTAGACGATGGCCTTGTCGCGGGTGAGGGCTAGATCCCGCACCGGCGCGATGCTGGTCAGCTCTGGGGCGAGTGCCGCAACGGCAGCCTCGAACCGCACCTGGTCGTTCCCCTTACCGGTGCATCCGTGAGCCACACTGTCGGCGCCGAGCTGCTTGGCAACGATCGCGAGGTGCTTGGCGATGACCGGGCGACTGAGTGCAGAGACCAGCGGATAGCGCTTCTGATAGAGGGCGTTGGCCTTGAGTGCGGGCATGAGGAAGTCGTCGGCGAACTCGTCCTTCGCGTCGACGACGATCGCCTCGACGGCGCCGCAGTCGAGGGCACGCTGGCGGATGTCCTCCATGTCTTCTCCGCCCTGTCCGACATCGACGGCCAGGGCTACGACCTCTTTACCCGTCGCATCCTTCAGCCAGCCGATCCCCACCGAGGTGTCGAGTCCGCCAGAGTACGCGAGGACAACGCGTTCCGCCATTGATGTGCTCCTTGTGTTGTTCGTTGATCAGTTTATGGTGGCCGGGTTTCGATGCAGCTCTATTGCTGCAGCAGCCAGACCATGAGCGCCTTCTGGGCGTGCAGACGGTTCTCCGCCTCATCCCAGACGACGCTCTGCGGCCCGTCGATCACGTCGGCGGTCACCTCGTACCCGCGGTCGGCCGGAAGGCAGTGCAGGAAGAGCGCGTCGGGCTTTGCGAGGCCCATGAGCTCGGAATCGACACGGTAGCGCGCGAGGTCGACCAGACGCTGAGCCTTCTCTTCTTCTTTGCCCATGGACACCCAGGTGTCGGTGACAACGACATCCGCTCCGGCGACCGCCTCGATCGGGTCGGTGTAGATCGCGATCGATCCACCGGTCGTGGAGGCGATGGCGGCGGCATCCGCCACCACGGAATCCTTCGGCAGGTATCCTTCCGGGCATGCGATTCGGATGTGCATGCCCGCCGTCGCTCCCGCGAGCAGGTAGGAGTGCACCATGTTGTCAGCGCCATCGCCGACGAAGGTCAGGGTCAGTCCCCTGAGCTCGCCGCGATGCTCGCGGATGGTGAGCAGGTCGGCGAGCAGCTGGCAGGGGTGGAAATCATCCGACAGGCCGTTGATGACGGGAACCGTCGTGCCGAGCGCCATCTCTTCGAGGCCCGACTGGGCGAAGGTCCGCCAGACGATCGCGGCAACCTGACGCTCGAGCACCCGTGCGGTATCGGCCGCTGTCTCCTTGCCTCCGAGCTGGCTGTTCGCCGTGCTGATGATCAGCGGGATTCCGCCGAGGTCGGCGATCCCGACCGCGAATGACACTCGAGTGCGCGTCGACGACTTGTCGAAGATCACGGCGACCGTCTGGGGCCCCGCAAGCGGCCTGACCGCGAAACGATCCCTCTTGAGCTCGACCGCGAGATCGAGGATGGCGCTCTGCTCCGCCTGGCTCAGGTCGTCGTCGCGCAAAAAATGTCGGGTCATGAGACGGCCTCCAGTGCCTTGGCGAACAGCTCGCGGAACTCGTCGAGCTCTGCGTCGCCGATGATGAGCGGCGGTGCAATCCGGATGCTGTAATCGTTCGGCGCGTTGACGATGAGTCCCAGCTCCATGGCCTTCGCCACGATCTCATTGGCCACGGGCTCGCTGAGGCCGATGCCGACGAGGGCTCCCTGGCCACGGATCTCGGTGACGAGCGGCGAATCGATATCGGCGACGATCCCGCGCAGTGCCGAGCCGATCGTTGCGGCGTTCCCGATGAGGCCGGCGCGCTCGATCTCGCCGAGTACGGCATTGCCAGCGGCCGTGGCGAGGGGGTTTCCGCCGAAAGTGCTGCCGTGCTGCCCAGGCTTGAACAGGTCGGACGCCCAGCCGAAGGTCACGAGGGCTCCGATCGGCACTCCCCCGGCGATGCCCTTCGCCAGGACGAGCGCGTCTGGCTGGATGTCGGACTGCTGGAAGGCGAACCAGGTTCCGGTGCGGCCGACCCCGGTCTGGATCTCGTCGAGGATCAACAGCGCCCCATGCCGAGCTGTCAGTTCGCGCGCACGCTCGAGGAACCCCTCCGGCAGGTCGACCACCCCGGCCTCCCCCTTGATCGGCTCGATGAAAATTGCGGCGACGGTGTCGTCGATCGCCGCCTCGAGTGCCTCGATGGTGGAGTCGATGTGCTCGACGCCCGGGAGGAGCGGTTCGAAAGGCTCGCGGAGGGCCGGCTTGCCGGTCAGCGAGAGGGAGCCCATGGTGCGGCCGTGGAAGGAGTTGACGAGCGACAGGATGCGCGTGCGCGAGCCATCGCCTCGATTGAGCCTGGCGAGTTTGATCGCCGCCTCGATACCCTCAGCGCCCGAATTGCAGAAGAAGACACGGCCGCGATCCCCGGCGCCGGTGATCCGGCGGAGGCGCTCGGCCAGCTCGAGCTGCGGAGGGCTCGCAAAGTAGTTGGAGACATGCGCGAGGGTCGCGACCTGGCTGCTCACGGCATCCACCAGGACCGGATGCGCGTGACCGAGCGCGTTGACCGCGATGCCGGCGAGGAAATCGAGGTAGCGCTTGCCATCGACATCCCAGACGTATGCACCCTGGCCACGGACGAGCATGGCGAGTGGAGCCGCGAGCGAACCCATCATGGCTTCGCCGAAGCGCTGCCGCCAATTCTGCTCGCCGATGCAGTTCTGCACAGTCACGACTGCTCCTTCTTCGAAATCACTTCTGTTCCACTTCCTTCTGTCGTGAATGCCTCGAGCAGGATCGCGTGGAGGACGCGGCCGTCGATGATGGCCGCCTGGGGGACCCCGCCATCCACGGCCTCGAGGCAGGCCTCCATCTTGGGGATCATCCCCGACTCGAGCGAGGGGATCAGCGCCCGCAGTTCTTCTGCATCGATGGCCGAGACGAGCGAATCGCGGTTCGGCCAGTCGCGGTAGAGACCGGCGACATCCGTGAGGATCACGAGCTTGGCCGCCCCGAGGGCGACGGCGAGCGACGCGGCGGCCGAGTCGGCGTTGACGTTGAGAGTCTGCCCGGCCCGGCCGGCTTCCGACGCGATCGTCGATACGACGGGGATCTGTCCGGCCTCGATAATGGCGAGCACGGTCGCCGGATCGACCGACGTGACCTCACCGACGAGGCCGAGATCGACCTCCTCGCCGTCGACCACAGTTCCACGGCGGGTGCCGGAGAACAGGCCGTCGGTCTCGCCGGAGACGGCCTGGGCGAGCGAGCCGTGTTCGTTGATGAGGGCCGCGATCTCGGGCCCGACCCTGGTCGTCAACACGTCGCGCACGACCTCGAGGGCCTCCGGGCTGGTCACACGCAGGCCGCCGCGGAACTCGCCGGGGATGCCACGCCTCGCCAGTTCGGCCGAGATCTGCGGACCACCACCATGCACGACGACCGGGCGCACCCCCACCTGGCGGAGGTAGACCATGTCCTCGGCGAAGGCTCGCTTGAGCTCATCGTTGACCATGGCGTTACCGCCGAACTTCACCACGATCGTCTGCCCCTGATAACGCCCCAGCCAGGCAAGCGACTCGATGAGCGCGGCGGCTTTTGCGGAGGCCTCACTGCTGTGCGCGCCCATCAGCTGGCGTACGCGCTGTTCTCATGCACGTAGTCGTGCGTGAGATCGTTGGTGCGGATGATGGCCGTCGCGGCTCCGGCGTGCAGGTCGATGAGCACGTGCACGGCCCGGCCGGACAGGTCGACCAGGTCGCGGGGCTGGTCAGGTTCCCCGGCGTGGGCAACGCGCACCCCGTTCATCGTCACGTCGATGTCGTAGGGATCGAAGGCCGCCCGCGTCGTACCGACCGCCGCGAGCACCCGCCCCCAGTTGGGGTCGTTGCCGAACATCGCGGCCTTGAACAGGTTGTTGCGGGCGACAGCACGACCGACCTCGACCGCCTCGGCCTCCGATGCGGCGTTGACGACCTCGATGTTGATGTCGTGCGACGCTCCCTCCGCGTCCTCCTGGAGAAGGATGGCGAGCTTTTCGCAGAGTTCGGTGAGCGCCGCCTCGAACTCGTCGATTGCCGGCGAGATCGCGGATGCCGCGGATGCGAGCAGAGCAACGGTGTCGTTGGTCGACATGGCGCCGTCAGAATCGAGCCGGTCGAAGGTCACCCTGGTCGCGGCACGAAGCGCCGAGTCCAATTGCTCCGGTGACAGATCGGCATCCGTCGTGATGACGACGAGCATCGTCGCGAGGCCGGGGGCGAGCATGCCTGCGCCCTTCGCCATACCGCCGATGGACCAGCCGTCGCGTTCGACGACCGCCTCTTTCGGGTGGGTGTCTGTGGTCATGATCGCGCGAGCGGCATCCTCTCCGCCGTCCGGACCGAGGATGTTGTAGGCATCCGTCACGCCGGCGGTGACCTTCCCGAGATCGAGCTGGTCGCCGATCAGTCCGGTGGAGCAGATGAGCACATCGGACGCAGACGAACCGAGCAGGGTCGCAGCGTGCTCCGCCGTCGAATGGCTGACCTGGAATCCGCGGGAACCGGTGTAGCAGTTGGCCCCGCCGGAGTTGAGCACGATCGCGTTCACCAGCCCGTCGCTGATGACCTGCTGCGACCAGATGACCGGGTTCGCCTTGGCGCGATTGCTCGTGAATACCGCGGCCGCCGCCTGCGCTGGGCCGCGGTTGACGACGAGGGCGATGTCTTTCCCGCCCGTGCTCTTCAGGCCAGACGCGACGCCGGCCGCTTCGAAACCGAGGGGACGGGTGACGCTCACGGTGCGACTCCATCCACGGGAAGGCCGGTCGTCTCTGGGATGCCGAGCGCGACATTGGCGGACTGGATGGCGGCGCCCGCCGTGCCCTTGACGAGATTGTCGAGTGCGGTGATGACGACCACCCTGCCGGCCGCTTCGTCGACCGCGAGGCCCATGAGCGCGGAGTTCGCACCGGTCGTGTCGCCGGAGCGCGGCATCCGCCCTTCCGGCAGCAGATGGACAAACGGCTCGTCAGCGTAGGCGTTCTCCCAGGCCTCCCGCACCGCCGCGGCGCTGGCACCCTGGACCAGACGCGCGGTGGATGTCGCGAGGATGCCACGCGACATCGGCACGATCACCGGGGTGAAGGAGATGGTCGGGCTCGTAGCCCCTGCGCCCCTCAACGACTGCTGGATTTCGGGGATGTGACGGTGGCTGCCGCCGACCGCGTATGGGTTGGCGGAACCGATTACCTCGCTCGCGAGGTTGGGAAGCGTGAGGCTCTTGCCGGCGCCGGACGGCCCGACGGCGAGCACCGCGACGAGGTCCTTCTCCTCGATGACACCGGCAGCGATGCCAGGAGCCAGCGACAGGGCGACGGTGCTCGCGTTGCAGCCGGGAGCGGCGATCCTTCGAGTGCCAGCCAACCTCGCACGCTGCTTGCCGGCACCGACGAGGAGTTCGGGAACGCCGTACTCCCAAGCGCCGAAGTACTCGCCGCCGTAGAACGCGGCCCAGTCATCGGGGCTGGTCAGCCGGTGATCGGCGCCGCAATCGACGACGAGCGCTCCCTCCGGGAGCTGTGCCGTGATCTCGCCCGACTTCCCGTGCGGCAGAGCCAGGAACACGATGTCGTGCCCGGCGAGGTTCTCTGGAGTGGTATCCGCGAGGGTGAGACGGCCGAGCGATCGGAGGTGTGGCTGCACATCGATGAGGGGCTGGCCGGCGTTCTGGAACGCCGTGACTGTCGAAATGGTGAAATCCGGATGGCCGGAGAGCAGCCGAAGCAGCTCACCACCGGCGTAGCCGCTGGCACCGGCAACGGCAACGGAATAGGACATAGCTCTACCTTATTGAGTGGGTTGACGAGGAATGGTCCGGCGGCGCTATGGCTGAGACGGCTGCGCCCGAAGGCAGTTGCTCAGCTGCGAAGCGTCGCCCGGAGTCGCTCGCCGCGCAGGCCAAGAACACGACGGAGCCCGCGGCGCACGAACGTGCGGCGGTCGGCCGAGCCTGTCTCGCGGTAGTTGTCCACGGTTCGAGCATAGTAGAACTTCGGCGCGCATCCGCTATTCGCGGACGGTAGCCCCTAAGCGCTCGGCCGCGAGGGCGGCGCCGGCGAGTTTCGCGTCGCTCGCCTCGACGGCCGTCAGCGTGCGATCCGCCGCCCGGAAGCGCAGGGCGAAGGTGAGCGACCGGCTACCGTCGGGAACACCGGGACCGCGATAGTCGTCCACCAGCCTCGCGTCTTCGAGTAGCTCGCCCGCACCATCGACGACCGCGGCGAGCACGTCGCCCGCCGGGGTGGTGATCGGCACGACGAGCGACAGGTCCTGCGTCGCCGCGGGGAAGGTCGCGATCGCCGTCGGAGACACCTCACGTGCGGCCAGGTCGATGAGCAGGCCAAGGTCGAGCTCGAGCACGGCGGTCACCCTGGGCAGATCGTATTCCTCTGCGAGCGCAGGCAGGAGTTCGCCTGCATATCCGATACCGGTGTCGCCGACCATGAGCTCGGCGGTGCGGCCGGGGTGGAGCGCCTGGTGCGAACCGGCACGAACAGAAAGCGTCGCGTTGACCGCGGCCGCGGCCTGCCTGGCCGCGTCGATGGCATCCACGATTCCTCGCTGGACGGCTGCCTGCCCTGGTTGCTTAGGCAGGGCTGCACCCACGAAGAGCGCTCCGAGATGAAGCGGCTGCGGCGGGATACTGTCGAGCAGTTCGGAGAGCTCGCCGTCACTCGGACGCACCACGCCGGAGGGCAGTGGGCCGCTGCCGTAGCCGCGTTCGGCCGCTGGGCGAAACACCGTGCCGAGCTCGTAGATACCGAGATCGACCAGTCCGCGGGACAGGTTGCGATGTGCGATGCCGATCAAACCGGGGATGAGGGAGGTACGGAGGAACGGCGCCTCACCGTCCAGGGGATTGACGAGTCTCATCGCGGGAACCACACCGGCAACCGCCGAACCGAAGATGTCGTTGGAGTCGCCAGAGACGAAGGGGTAGGCCAGTACCTCGGTGAGACCATTGCCCGCCAGCATCTGCGCCACGGAACGGCGGAGACGCTGCTCGC
>JAODMH010000179.1 GCA_025465035.1 Microbacteriaceae bacterium
ACATCCCGTGGGTGGCCACCAACACGGACTGGACGATCCCGCAGGCACGCGGTGTCGCGCCGGGCAACGGCACGCTCGTCTCGGCCGTCCACACGGTGGTCGGACGACTCCCCGTGGTCGCTGGCAAGCCGGAGACGGCGATCTTCGAGGAGGCGGTCAGGCGCTTCGGTGCCTCGAAGGCACTCTTCCTGGGCGATCGACTCGACACCGACATCCTCGGCGCGAATCGTGCGGGCATCGACTCCGCGCTCGTCCTCACCGGGATCGATCGTGCCAAGCAGGTTCTCGCCGCCGACAAGAATTCGCGGCCGACCTACATTCTCGACGACCTCCGTCAGCTGCAGGAGAAATACCCGGCCACGGAGGTGGCCATCGAGGCGGGGACCGGCGATCGCATCGTGTCGGTGGCATCGTCCGCAGTGCGACTCTCCGGCAATGTGGTGAGCGTAGAACGGGCAGGTGATCGTTCCGTCGACCTGCTGCGGGCAGCGTCATCCGCGATCTGGGGATCCGGACTCGCAATCTATGGTCTCGAGGTCGCGCCCGCGCTGTACGCGTAAGAGGTAGCGTTAAGGAATGACAGAGGAGAATGGGTTCGGCGAGAACTCGGCGGGCGATGAGGCGGATGCTCTGCTCTCGCGCCTGCGCCTGATCGAGGACCAGCCTCTCGACCAGCGCGCTTCCGCCTTCGCCCAGATCCACGACCGACTGCATTCCATTCTCGAGGGCGGGGACGCTCAACAGCAGCATGGCTGAACTGCGCCTGGATGCTGCACTCGCGGAGCGCGGGATCGTGCGTTCGCGCACCCAGGCCGCTCGATACATCGCCGAGGGATCCGTCATGATCGATGGCGTGATGGCGGTGAAAGCCTCGACGAAGGTGCGCGACGACCAGGTGCTCGCGCTGACCGCCCTCGACCATTACGTCAGTCGCGCAGCCCACAAACTCCTTGCCGCGCTTGATGAATTCGCCGTACCGATCGCTGGCCGCCATGCCATCGACATCGGAGCGTCGACCGGCGGTTTCAGTCAGGTGCTTCTCGAACGAGGGGCGGCCTCCGTGGTCGCGCTCGACGTCGGTCACGGCCAGCTCGATCCGTTCATCGCGAACGACGATCGGGTGACCGTCATCGAGGGCTTCAACGCGCGAGACCTGACGGTCGAGGCTCTGGATGCCGCGGCCGGTCGCGCGGTTCGGGCGGAGGTCGTCGTTTCCGACCTGTCCTTCATCTCGCTGACCACCGTGTTGCCCGCCGTGGTCGGAACGGTTGGACTCGCGGCCGACTACATACTGCTGATCAAACCGCAGTTCGAGGTCGGGCGCTCCGGCATCCGCGAAGGAATCGTGCACGAACCGGGGCTGCGCGCCGACGCGATCGCCGGGGTGCTCTGGGCGGCCTGGGATCTGGGATTGGGGACGGCCGGGCTCATCTCCTCACCGATACTCGGAAACGCCGGAAATCATGAGTATCTCGTCTGGTTGAGCGAAAGCACGGGCGGCAATCCGACAGAATGGACTGACCGGGTCACGAGCCTGTCCCGCCCGACCTGACGTTTCATCCGATGGTTCATGCATCGCCCGACGCACGAGGAGTTCACGAGTGGCTGCACGGTACATGCTCGTCGTCGCGCACACCGGTCGACAGGACTCGCTCGACGCCGCCGTCGCGGTCAGCCGCCAGCTCATTGCTGCCGGAGTCGTTCCCGTAATGAAGCCAGACGAGCATGCCGATGTCGCCGCGAAAGCGCCAGATCTCGCGGAGATAAAGGTGCTCGGCGAGACGGTCGGCATCGAAGATCTGGAACTCGTCATCGTGCTGGGCGGAGACGGCACCATTCTGCGTGCCGCCGAACTGGTACGGGGGTCGTCCGCTCCGCTGCTCGGTGTGAATCTCGGTCACGTCGGCTTTCTCGCCGAGAGCGAGCGAGACAACCTGACCGAAGCCGTCACTCGCGCCCTCGGTCGTGACTACCTCGTCGAAGAGCGCATGACGCTGGCCGTGCGGGTGAAGGTCGCCTCCGAGGTCGTCTACGAGACCTGGGCGCTCAACGAGGCCACGGTCGAGAAGGCGAGCCGGGAACGGATGCTCGAGGTCGTCATCGAGGTCGACGGCAGGCCGCTGTCCTCCTTCGGCTGCGATGGTGTCGTCATGTCGACCCCGACCGGATCCACCGCCTATGCCTTTTCCGCCGGCGGCCCCGTCGTCTGGCCCGGTGTGGATGCGATGCTGCTCGTTCCGCTGAGCCCGCATGCCCTGTTCGGCCGGGCCCTCGTCGTCGGCCCGGAGTCGGTTTTCGCGGTGGAGGTGCTGGAGCGCACCCAGGGCACCGGCGTCCTGTGGTGCGACGGTCGCCGCACGCACGACCTGCCACCGGGTGCGCGTGTGGTCGTGCGACGCTCCGATGTGCCGGTGCGACTCGCACGCCTCCACCAGGGACCGTTCACCGACCGCCTGGTCGGCAAGTTCAACCTGCCGACGAGTGGCTGGCGCGGCCCCGCCAACAATGACGGTGCTTCGGTGTGATCGAAGAGATATCCATCCGCAACCTCGGGGTGATCGAGGAGGCGACGCTGCCCCTCGGGCCGGGTTTCACCGCGGTCACCGGAGAGACCGGCGCGGGGAAGACCATGGTGGTCACCGCCCTCGGGCTGCTCCTCGGTGAGCGGTCGGACAGTTCGATTCTTCGCCAGGGCGGTGGTTCCGTCGTCGTGGAGGGACGCTGGCAGATCGATCCGGCCGGCGCGGTCGCCGAGCGGGTTCGTGATGCAGGGGGCGATGTCGAGGGCGGCGAGCTGATCCTCGGCCGTTCCGTCTCGCAGGACGGTCGCAGTCGCGCCGTCGTTGGCGGTCGCACGGCTCCGGTCGGCGTGCTGGGTGAAATCGGACAGCAACTCGTCGTCGTCCACGGCCAGTCCGATCAGGTCCGCCTTCGGTCAGCGACGGCGCAACGCGAGGCGCTCGATCGTTTCGCGGGCCAGAAGCTATCGAACCTCCTCGGCGACTATGAGGCTACCTATCGGCGCTGGCAGGCAAACCAGGGCGAACTCGACGTGCTCGTCGCCGAGCGCGATCGACGTGCGCTCGAGGCCGACGAGCTGCGGGTGGCGATGGCGGAGATCGAGGCGGTGGCTCCGATCCGTGGCGAGGACGACGAGCTGGCCGCGCGGGCTGAACGATTGACCAACCTCGAAGATCTCCGCCTCGCCGCGGCTCAGGCCCATGAGCTCATCTCCTCGGAGGGTCTCGATGAGACACCGGACGTGCTCGGTCTCCTGGAAACCGCAAGGCGCCAGGTCGAGCGGGCGTCCGACCACGATCCGGCGCTCGTGCCGATCCTGGAGGCGATCGTCGAGGCCGGTTTCACCGTCTCGGATGTCTCGGCACAGCTGTCGAGCTATCTCGGTGGCCTGGACGCCGACGGTGCACGCGAGCTCGAGATCGTGCAGGAGCGCCGGGCCGATCTCGCAACGATCACTCGAAAGTACGGGCCGACGCTCGACGAGGCCATCGACTACCTCGATATCGGCAGCACCCGACTCCTCGAGTTGGACAGCGACTCCGATCGCATCGACGCCCTGCGTCTCGAGGTCGAAGCGGACCGTGCGGGTGTGGTGGCGCTCGCGGCGCAACTCAGCGTGACGCGCAGGGACCACGCTGACCGGCTCTCCGAACTTGTCACCGCCGAACTCGGCGCGCTCGCGATGCAGAACGCACGCTTCGTCGTCGAGGTCACCGACCGCCAGGATTACACCCTGAGCGGCAAAGACGCCGTGTCGCTGTTGCTCGCCGCGCATCAGGGGACGGAACCGCGACCGCTCGCCCGTGGGGCCTCCGGGGGTGAGTTGTCGCGTGTCATGCTGGCGATCGAGGTGGTCATCGCCGGAAGCGATCCCGTTCCCACCTTCATCTTCGACGAGGTGGATGCGGGAGTCGGCGGCGCCTCTGCCATCGAAATCGGTCGTCGCCTCGCTCGGCTGGCGAAGACGGCGCAGGTGATCGCGGTCACCCATCTCGCCCAGGTCGCCGCCTTCTCCACCAACCACCTGCGCGTCGTCAAGGACAGCGACGGCGAGGTGACCGCCAGCAGCGTCCAGCAACTGAGGGGTGAGGAACGGATCGTGGAGATGGCACGGTTGCTCTCCGGACTGCAGGACTCCGAGAGTGGGCTGGAACACGCTCGAGAACTGATCGAGACGGCGCAGTCGCTCGACGCCTGATCGCGCAGGGCGTATCCTCGGCCTGTCGCTGGCGACGGAGGGCTTCGGCCCGGTGATAAGCTGTAACCCCGTGGTGGTCAAACATAAAGCGGATACAACTAAGCACATCTTCGTCACCGGCGGTGTCGTTTCGAGTCTCGGTAAGGGACTCACGGCAGCCAGTCTCGGCAACCTCCTCACCGCTCGCGGCCTCCACGTCGTCATGCAGAAGCTCGACCCGTATCTCAACGTCGACCCTGGCACCATGAATCCCTTTCAGCACGGCGAGGTCTTCGTGACCGACGATGGGGCGGAGACGGACCTCGACATCGGCCACTACGAGCGCTTCCTCGACATCAACCTCAACCAGGCCGCGAACGTCACCACCGGGCAGATCTACTCCACGGTCATCGCCAAGGAGCGCCGCGGCGAGTACCTGGGCGACACCGTGCAGGTGATTCCGCACATCACCGACGAGATCAAGCGACGTATGCGCCTACAGGCATCCGATACGGAGGACATGGAGGGCGGCAAGCCCGATGTGATCATCACCGAGGTCGGCGGCACCGTCGGCGACATCGAATCACAGCCCTTCCTCGAAGCCGCCAGACAGGTCCGCCACGAGATCGGCCGGTCCAACTGTTTCTTCGTCCACGTCTCGCTCGTCCCCTACCTCAACGCATCCGGTGAGCAGAAGACCAAGCCGACCCAGCACTACGTCGCCGCGCTGCGATCGATCGGTATCCAGCCCGATGCCATCGTGTTGCGATCGGATCGTCCCGTTCCCGAAGCGATGAACCGCAAGATCGCGCTCATGTGCGACGTCGACCCCGAGGCTGTCGTCAACGCGATCGACGTGCCGAGCATCTACGACATCCCAACCATGCTCCACGATCAGGGCCTCGACGCCTACATCATCGAGCACTTCGGCCTGGAGGCGAACGACGTCGACTGGGACGGCTGGAAGGATCTGCTCAAGGCCGTCCACGAGCCCAAGTTCGACGTGACGATCGGCCTGGTTGGCAAATACATCGACCTGCCAGACGCCTACCTCTCGGTGACGGAGGCGCTGCGCGCCGGCGGGTTCGCCCAGCAGACCAAGGTCAACATCCGCTGGGTCCCGTCCGACGAATGCGAGACGCCTGAGGGTGCTGCCCGCCATCTTTCGGATGTGGACGGCATCTGCGTCCCTGGCGGGTTCGGCGTTCGCGGCATCGAGGGAAAGCTCGGCGCCCTGCGGTTCGCTCGCGAGAACGGCATCCCGGCGCTCGGCCTCTGCCTCGGACTGCAGTGCATGGTGATCGAGTACGCGCGCAACGTCGTTGGGCTCGCCGGTGCGTCGTCCTCCGAGTTCGATCCGGAGACCGAGTACCCGGTCATCGCGACGATGGCGGAGCAGGTCGACATCATCGCCGGGGGAGACCTCGGCGGCACGATGCGACTCGGCCTGTACCCGGCGGACCTCGCCGATGGATCGATCGTCGCCGGCGCCTATGGTGCTTCGCGGGTCTCCGAACGACACCGACACCGCTACGAGGTCAACAACTCCTACCGTGGTCAGATAGCGGATGCCGGGCTCCGGTTCTCCGGGACATCACCCGACGGACACCTCGTCGAGTTCGTCGAGCTGCCCCGCGAGACCCACCCCTACTACGTCGGAACGCAGGCGCACCCGGAACTCCGCTCACGCCCGAATCGCGCGCATCCGCTGTTCCAGGGTCTGGTCGCCGCGGCCCTGGAACGCCAGGAGGCCAGTCGTCTGTTCGAAGTGAAGGACGCCTGACCGGATGACCGACGAACTGGTGACCACCGGACTGTCCGACGACACCTTCCCGGTGAAGCTCGACTCGAGCGAGGTCAAGTTCCACGGCCGCGTATGGGATATCCGGCAGGACACCTTCGAGTACGGCGACGCGCGCATCACGCGCGAGTACGTGGATCACACCGGCGCCGTCGCGATTCTGGCTCTGGACGAGCGGGACCGCGTGCTGCTCATCAAGCAGTATCGGCATCCGATCGGCAGGCGAGACTGGGAGATACCGGCCGGACTGCTCGACGTCGACGGCGAATCGCCTGTCATCGGCGCCCAGCGGGAGCTCGCAGAAGAGGCAGACCTGGTCGCCGCGGAGTGGGATCTGCTCTGCGATTTCGCGACCTCGCCGGGTGGTAGCAACGAGGTCATCCGCGTCTACCTCGCCCGCGGGCTGAGCGCCACGAGCGGCAGCTTCGAGCGCGGAGAGGAAGAGGCCGATATCGAGGTCCGCTGGGTCGATCTCGACGACGCGGTGGACGCCGTGCTCGAGCGGTCGGTCGGGAACGCCATTTTGTCCATCGCGGTGCTCACCGCGCATGCATCCCGTGCGCGCGGATGGGCGAACCTGGGCGATGTCGATTCACCGTGGCCGCGGCATCCGAAACTGCGGCCTCGTGACTAACGAGCGGGCTTCGGCACTCGACAGCGCCGTCGACCGTTACCTGCGTCACGTTTCGATCGAGCGTGGCCTGTCCGCGAACACGGTGTCGGCCTACCGGCGCGACCTCGCCGGCTACCGTGACAGCCTCGCGGGACGGGCTGTGACGACTCCGGAGGGGATCGCACAGGCTGACGTTTCGGCCTTCGCCCAGCAGTTGCGCACCCGACAGGAGGGAGCGCTCACGGCGTCGTCGATGGCGCGGATGCTGTCCTCGGTGCGCAGTTTCCATCGTTTCCTGCTCGAGGAGGGACTCGTCACCACGGATGTCGCGGCCGACGTGAAGCCACCGAAACTCGCCAGCCGGCTGCCGAAGGCGATCAGCATCGAGCAGATGACCGCCGTGCTGGACGCGGCCAGCGGCGACGACATCCAGTCCCTGCGGGACAGGGCGCTGCTCGAGCTGCTCTACGCGACAGGGGCGCGCATCTCCGAGGCCGTCGACCTCAACGTGGACGACATCATCGGGGACGAGGGCGGAAGCGTGGACGTCGTGCGCCTGTTCGGCAAGGGCGGCAAGCAGCGCATCGTGCCGCTCGGCAGCTTCGCGCGGAACGCGATCGACGCCTACCTCGTGCGGGCTCGGCCGCTGCTCTCGGTTCGTGGTACGGCAACTCCGGCACTGTTCCTCGGACTGCGCGGGCAACGGGTGTCACGCCAGAACGCCTGGCTGATCATCCGGGCGCGCGCCGAAAAGGCGAAGCTCGGGTTCGAGATCTCGCCGCACACCTTCCGTCACTCCTTCGCGACGCATCTGCTCGCCGGAGGGGCCGACGTGCGGGTCGTCCAGGAACTGCTCGGCCACTCGTCTGTCGCCACCACGCAGATCTACACGCAGGTCACCGCCGACACGCTCCGTGACATGTACACCACGGCGCATCCGCGGGCTCGCTGACGGCCCGCGCCGCCGACAAGCACCCGTCGAGGGACGAGAAAGCACCTTTCGATGCGCGCGGACGGTGCTTTCTCGTCCCGTGATCCTCGCTGAGGCCGCGCCGCCACGCAGGGCGAGCCTCGCGACCGCGCGGCAAGGCGTGGATAGAATCGTCTCGGTCGGCAGGTGCCGGCGACCGAGGGTAAGGAATGTCGGGATGACAGCTCAGCGGAACAGGTCGGCTGAACGACTTACCGGTATCGATGTTCCCCTAAATGGACCGACCGGCCGCCCACGGACGACTTTCGCCGAGCCGAACCAGCTCCGCTCGCACGGTCCTGCCCGCATCATCGCCCTGTGCAACCAGAAGGGCGGGGTCGGCAAGACGACGACGGCCATCTCCCTCGGCGCGGCGCTCGCCGGATATGGCCGGCGTGTGTTGGCCGTCGATTTCGATCCGCAGGGTGCCCTCTCGGCCGGGCTCGGCGTCGCGATGCACGATGTCGCGAACATCTACGACCTCATGCTCGGCAGCGTGAAGGATGCCCACGACGCGATTCAGCACACCTCGACCCCGAACCTCGACATCATCCCGGCCAACATCGATCTCTCCGCCGCGGAGGTGCACCTCGTCAACGAGGTCGCCCGCGAGCAGATTCTGGCCAGGGTGCTGCGTCAGGTGAGCGGCGAATACGACGTGATCCTTATCGACTGCCAGCCCTCGCTCGGCCTGCTGACCGTCAACGCGCTCACCGCGAGCCATGGCGTGCTCATCCCCCTCGAGTGCGAGTTCTTCGCGCTCCGCGGTGTCGCCCTGCTCGTCGAGACTATCGACAAGGTCAGGGACCGGCTCAATCCGGCGCTCGAACTCGACGGCATCCTCGCGACGATGTACGACTCCCGCACCCTCCACTCGCGGGAGGTGCTCGAGCGCGTTGTCGAGACCTTTGGTGATCGGGTCTTCGAGACCGTCATCGGGCGGACAGTGAAGTTCCCGGATGCGAGCGTCTCCGGCACACCCATCACCGAGTTCGCTCCGGATCACCAGGCGGCCGTGGGCTACCGCCAGCTCGCCAGAGAGTTGATCTCCCGTGGCGCAATCGCCTAGCGCGAGCACGCAACTGCCCGGCGGCGAACTGGACGAGGCATCCGGATTCTCGGTCAGCCTCAGCAACTTCAACGGCCCGTTCGACCTGCTGCTGTCGCTCATCGCCAAACACGAACTCGATATCACGGAGGTCTCGCTCAGCGTCGTCACCGGCGATTTCATCGCCTACCTCCGCCAGCTGGATTCTGTGGAAGAACTGGACCAGGCGAGCGAGTTCCTCGTGGTGGCCGCGACGCTGCTCGACCTCAAGGTCGCCGGGCTGCTGCCGCAGGGCGAGCTGGTCGACGCCGAGGATGTCGCGTTGCTCGAGGCTCGGGACCTGCTGTTCGCGCGCCTGCTGCAGTATCGCGCCTTCAAGGAGGTGACGACCTGGTTCTCCGGGCGGCTCGACACCGAATCGACGCGGCACGTGCGGTCGGTGCGCCTGGAGGAGAAGTACCGCAGGCAGACGCCGGAACTGGTCTGGACGCTGAGCGCAGACGACTTCGCCGCGCTCGCCGCGCTGGCGCTCGCGCCGCGTGAGCTGCCGACCATCGGGCTCGACCACCTTCACGCGCCGCTGGTCAGCATCCGCGAGCAGGCCGCCCACGTGGTGGCGTTGCTGCGCGGCGGAGAGCCGATGACCTTTCGCCAGCTCATCGCCGGTTCCGATCTCAAGGGCGTGGTCATCGCGCGCTTTCTCGCGGTGCTCGAGCTGTATCGGGCCTCATCCATTTCTTTCGACCAGTTGGAACCGCTGGGCGAACTCACCATCCGCTGGACCGCAGAACAATGGTCAGAGGAGAGCCTGGCCAGTTTGGGAGCTGATTACGATGGCTGATACCGAGATGATTTCCCTCGACGAGATGGCCCGACCGATCGTCGACCTCGAAAGGGCCATCGAGGCGATCCTGATGGTGGCGGACGAGCCGCAGAGTCTGGTGTCCCTTGCCACGTCTCTCGGCAGCCCCGTGCCGGCCGTCCGGCAATCGATCGAACGACTGGTGGCCGACTTCGACGGCGAGAATGGCGGTGTGCGGCGCGGCTTCGAGCTCCGCGAGGTCGGCGGCGGATGGCGGGTGTATGTGCGCGCGGAGTACGACGATGCCGTGCGCGACTTCGTGCTCGCTCAAAACCCCACCAGGCTGTCGCAGGCCGCGCTCGAGACCCTCGCGGTGATCGCCTACAAGCAGCCGATCAGCCGCGGCGCGATCGCCTCCATCCGAGCGGTCAACGTGGACTCGGTCGTGCGCACCCTGCTCGGGCGCGGGCTCATCACGGAGGTGTACACCGACAGCGAAACCGGTGCGATCCACTACGCGACGACCGAGACCCTGCTCGCCCAGCTCGGCGTCAACTCGCTCGACGAACTGCCACAGATCTCGCCGCTGCTCGCCGACGGCTCCGAGGGCTTCGACGATGTCCGCTGAGCGTGATCCGGCCGAGGACGGAGTGCGTCTCCAGAAACTCATGGCGGCCGCCGGCGTCGCCTCGCGTCGCGTCTCCGAGAACCTGATCGAGGCGGGCCGCGTCGAGGTGAACGGCGAGGTCGTCACGGAGCTCGGCCGTCGGGTGCTCGAGACGGACCTCGTCGCCGTCGACGGTGTCGCCATCCAGCTCGACACTTCTCGCCGCTACCTCATGCTCAACAAGCCGGTCGGCATCGTCAGTTCGCTGCAGGACGATCGGGGTCGCCCCGATCTGCAGCGTTTCGTCGCTCGTTACGACGAGCGTCTCTTCAACGTCGGCCGGCTCGACGCGCAGACTTCCGGACTGCTCATCCTCACCAATGACGGCGAACTCGCGCACGTGCTGGCGCACCCGTCGTTCGGCGTGATGAAGACCTACATCGCGAAGGTGGAGGGGCGGGTATCCGCCCAGACGATCGCGAAACTCGTCGCCGGCGTCGACCTGGAGGACGGATCCATCGCGGCGGACAGGGCACGCATCGTCGGCCAGGCGGGGGCCTCCGAGACCATGGTGGAGATGACCCTGCACTCCGGCCGCAATCGCATCGTCCGCAGGATGCTCGAGGAGGTCGGACATCCCGTCATCGATCTGGTGCGTCGGCAGTTCGGCCCGCTGCACCTCGGAACCCTCGCACCGGGCGAGATCCGCGACCTGACTAAGGTTGAACTCGGGGCCCTGCTCACCATTTCGCGCGAGGCGAATCGCACGGTGGCCGGCCAGACGGAAGAGGAGTAGCAGCGTGGCCGTTCGGGCAATTCGCGGTGCGATCCAGCTGGATCGCGACGACCGTGACCATCTCCTGCGTTCGACGGCCGAGCTTCTCTCCAAGGCTTTGCATGCCAACGAAATGGACACGGAAGCGCTGATCTCCGTCATGTTCACGGCGACGCCGGATATCACGAGTGAATTTCCGGCGCTCGCCGCACGGGAGCTCGGACTCGGCGACGTGCCGCTCATGTGCGCGGTCGAGATGAACGTGGTCGGATCGATGCCACGCGTCATCCGGATCATGGCGCTCGTCGAGTCGGACACGCCGCGCAAATACATTCAGCACACCTACCTGCGTGGAGCCGTTGCGCTGCGCCACGATCTCGCACAGTAGGCGGACATGAACGGTAGCCGGATCATCGGACAGGTGCGCGTGGTCGGAGCGGGTCTCCTCGGCGCGAGCGTCGGCCTCGGGCTGAAGGCGCTCGGCGTCGATGTGATCGTGCACGACGCGTCGCCCGCGAACCTGAGCCTCGCGATCGACTACGGTGCGGGCCGCGCGGCACGCGACACCGACAACCCGACGCTCATCGTCGTCGCGGTCCCACCGGATGTCACGGCGTCAGTCGTCGCGGCAGAGCTCGCTGCGTTCTCGAATGCGCTGGTGACGGATGTCGCGAGCGTGAAGGTCGCGCCGCTGGCAGAGCTCCGCGCCGCCGGGGCCGACGTGGCCAGGTACATCGGATCGCATCCTCTCGCCGGACGGGAACGCGGGGGAGCGATCTCCGCCCGCGCCGACCTCTTCATCGGCCGGCCGTGGGTGATCACAGCGCACGACGACATTCCGGCGGCCCAGATCGGCATCATCGAGGATCTCGTGCTCGACCTTGGCGCCGCCCCCGTGACGATGACCGCCGAACAGCATGACAGCAGCGTCGCGCTCGTCTCCCATGTTCCGCAGGTGATCGCGACCCTGCTCGCGAAGCAGCTGCTCGGATCCACCGAGGCGGCCGTTTCGCTGTCCGGACAGGGGCTGCGGGACACGACGCGCATCGCCTCGAGCGATCCCGAGCTCTGGGTGCAGATTCTCGGAGCCAATGCGGCCGATGTGGTACAGATCCTCCGCCGTTTTCGCGACGACCTCGACGGAGTGCTCGGCGCACTGGATGCCCCCACCGTGCCCGGCGCCAGGCGGGCGATCGCTGAGGTCCTCGCCGCGGGCAACGCCGGCGTCGCGCGCATCCCCGGCAAGCACGGCCAGGACCGCCGCTTCAGCCAGATCGTGATCATGGTCGACGACAAGCCGGGCGAACTCGCCCGGCTGCTCACCGAGATCGGCCAGGCCGGCGTGAACATGGAAGACCTTCGACTCGAGCACTCGCCGGGGGCCGAGATCGGGCTCGCGGAGATCTCCGTGCTGCCCGAAGTGGAGCAGCGCCTGGTGGATGAGCTCGAAGCCGGCGGATGGAAGATCGCCGGAGCGTGGAAATGACTCGGATCGTGGTGGCGATCGACGGTCCGGCGGGCAGCGGCAAGTCGAGCGTGAGCCGGGCATCCGCCCGCCTGCTCGGCTTCGACTACCAGGACAGCGGCGCCGCTTATCGCGCGCTCGCCTGGAATGCGCTCGAGCACGGGATCGACACGCAGGATGCCGAGGCTGTGATCGCTTCGCTCGGCGACTTCGACTATCGCATCGGCATCGATCCCGACGACTATTTCGTGCGCGTGGGGCGGACGGATGTCACCTGGGCGATCCGTGACCCGCGGATCACGGCCGTCGTCTCGCATATCGCGCGTGTGCCGGCGGTGCGTTCCTCCCTCGTCGAGCTGTTCCGCCGGGTCATCGAATCGAGCGAACGCCCGGGCATCATCACCGAGGGGCGCGACATCACGACCGTCGTCTCGCCAGACGCCGACGTGCGGATTCTGCTCACCGCATCCGAAGAAGCTAGAATGGCTAGGCGTTCAGCTGAAATACCCGGGCAGTCTGCCGGGAAGGTTGCCGAGCAACTCAGTTCGCGCGACGCCCAGGATTCCCGGGTTGTCGACTTCATGAACGCCGCCGACGGTGTGACCACCATCGACTCAACCCAACTCGACTTCGACCAGACCGTTGCGGCGGTCGTTGCACTCGTACGCAAGAACGCGGGTTGAGTAGGGCGTTCAGCGCCCACATCGAAACCACTTAAAGGAACCCCATGGCAGACCAGGACCTCGAACGGGACGACTATCCCGAGTTCGATCCCCAGCTGGGCGAGAAGCTCGCCGCGCTCGATGAGGCGGATGCGCTGCAGCGTGCCAACGCTCTTCGGGCAGGCCTGCTGGACTACGAGCTGGATGAGGACGACCTCGGCATCCTCGACAGCGCGACGGATGACCCCGATGCGGTCATCTACCTGCCCGCCCTTCCAGTGCTCGCGATCGTCGGCCGCCCGAACGTCGGCAAGTCGGCGCTCGTCAACCGCATCCTCGGTCGCCGCGAGGCAGTCGTGCAAGACACCCCGGGTGTCACGCGCGACCGCGTCGCCTACAAGGCGGAGCACGGCGTGCGTCGCTTCACCCTGATGGACACCGGCGGATGGGAACCGGACGCCAAGGGCATCAACGCCTCCGTCGCGGCCCAGGCCGAGATCGCCGTCGACCTCGCCGACGCCGTGCTCTTCATCGTGGACGCCAACGTCGGCGCGACCTCCACGGACGAACACGTGGTGCGGATGCTGCGCGCGACGAAGAAGCCCGTGATCCTCGTCGCCAACAAGGTCGACGACGCACGCCAGGAACCGGAGGCGGCAACGCTCTGGAGCCTCGGGCTCGGCCAGCCCTGGCCGGTCTCCGCCCTGCACGGCAGAGGAGTGGCCGACCTGCTCGACCACGTTCTCACCGTGCTGCCGGAGATTTCGGCCGTCGCCAAGGAGGAGGTCGGCGGTCCGCGCCGCGTCGCGATCCTGGGACGCCCCAACGTCGGCAAGTCGAGCCTGCTCAACAAGGCCGTCGGCGAAGAGCGCGTGGTCGTCAATGAGCTCGCGGGAACCACTCGTGACCCCGTCGACGAGCAGGTCGAGCTGGGTGGGAAGGTGTGGCGCTTCGTCGACACCGCTGGCATC
>JAODMH010000022.1 GCA_025465035.1 Microbacteriaceae bacterium
CCTGCAGGTGGAAGACGGCGACGAAATTCTTCAGCCCGACGAACGACCAGTTGCCCTGCGTGATGTTGTTCGCGTTGACGTCGGAGAGCGACATCTGGATCGTCCTCAGCGACGGGTAGAGGAAGATCGCCGCGAAGAACACCGCGCCCGGTAGCAGGAACAGCATCGCCGCGCGCCGATTGCTGCGGGCAAAGTGATTTCGTCGTACGGCAGTTCCTTTTGCCACGTCTGTACCTTTCGATCTGGGCGACCAGAGCGGGATCGCGTCACTGCGAAGAGAACTGGGTCTGCGCCGAAGTCAGTGCCACCTTTGGCGAATCCTGTCCGAGGATCGACTGCTGGATGGCCGTGCCGAGCGCCGCGACCTGGCTCGGCGTCTTCGTGCCGAGCAACGTCGTGCGACCGCGAGCGAACTTGAGCGAGTCGATGAATGAGGTCATCGCGGGGTTGGCCTTCTCGGCGGCGGGCCACAGGCTCGTCATCACCGGCACGTACCCGAGCTTCGAGTCGAACTCCTGGAGGATCGCCGGCGTCTGGCTCCACTTGAGGAAGTCCTCCGCCGCCTTCTCATTGGCGGTGCTACCCGTCTTCGGCAGGGTCCACACTTCGCCGCCGAGCGGGACAATCAGCTTGTCGCCTGCCGTCGGCACCGGGATGGGGAAGCTGCCCCACTTGAGGTTCGACGCCGCGTTCAACGTGCTGAACGACCACGGGCCGTTCTCGATCATCGCGGTCTGCCCCTGGACGAGGGCGTTCATGCCCTGGTCCTGGCACTGGTTGACGACGTCCTTACTCGACACGCCCTGCTGGACGAGGCTGGTGAGGAAACTGAGCGCCTTCACATTTCCCGGGTCGGTGAGCGTGGTGTCAGTGCCACCCGCCGTCCACTGCCAGGGGTTGAACTGCCAGGCGGAGCATCCATTGTTCTGCGCGCTGAACATGAACCCGGTGACGCCGGGTGTCGCAAGTTTCTTACCGTCGGCGAGGAACTCGTCCCAGGTTGTGGGGGGCGTGGTGATTCCGGCCTTCGCGAACATGTCCTTGTTGTAGAGCACGGCAAGTGTGTTGGTGCCGATGAAGACGCCGCCCACGTTGCCCTGCTTGTCGGTGACGACCTGCTGTGCGCCCTTGATGTACGCGTTCTGCAGGCCCCAGGATGCGAGCGGGATGCTGCGCAGCTTGCCGGTCGCCGCCAGGATCGGGTAGTTCGGGTTGTCGATCATCGCGATGTCGGGCAGCGAGTTGGTCGTGGCCTGCGCCTGCAGCTTCTGCAGTTCGTTGGCCGGGATCCCCGTCTTCTTGATCGTGATGTTCGGGAAGGCCTTGTGGTACTGGCTGAACAGCCAGTCGATGGCGACGCCCTGCGGGGACGCCGGAATGTAGTCGTCGATTTCCTGGAGGGTGATCTTGCCTCCACTGCTCGACCCCCCGCCGGATGACGAGCATCCTACGAGTATGAGCGCCGACGAGGCGATGATGGCCCCGAACGCCAGCTGCGATTTGTTCATTGTTCCTCCTCGTTGAGGGATGGGTTTGACGCTCGCGGTGTGCACCACCAGCCCGGCGAAATATGCAATCGGTCCGATGATTAGTCCAGAATGCGGCGATTTTCGGCCCATGTCAAGCAGATTCAGCGTTATTTGCTGGTAAAAATCAGACCTATATCGTAATGTGACTATCGGATGTCACGCAGAGAATGGACTCGCGCGGCGCCGGGATATGTGCTGGAGGACTACGACCCCATGACCGACTCCAAACTCGACTGGTTCATCCACGATCGCTTCGGCCTCTTCATCCACTGGGGCCTGTACGCGCTCGGAGCGCGGCACGAGTGGCTCATGAACCGGGAGCGCATCACGACTGCCGATTACGAGAGGTACGCGACGTACTTCGAGCCGGACCTGTTCGATCCCGCGGACTGGGCTCGCCAGGCGAAGCGTGCAGGAATGACGTACGTGGTGCTCACGACGAAGCACCACGAGGGCTTCTGCCTCTGGGACTCGAAGCTCACCGATTACACGGTGATGAACACGTCGTACGGCAGGGACATCGTGCGCGAATATGTCGATGCGATCCGTGCCGCCGGCCTCAAGGTGGGCTTCTACCACTCGCTGCTCGACTGGCACCACCCGGACTTCCTGATCGATGGACTCCATCCGCGGCGCGATGACCCCGACGCCGAAGCGCAGAACGAGGGAAGGGACCTGGCCCGCTACCGCGAATACCTGCACGGGCAGGTGCGTGAGCTTCTCAGCGGCTACGGCACGATCGACTACATTTTCTACGACTTCTCCTATGAGAACGACGACCATCACGATGTCTGGGGAGGCAAGGGGCGAGATGCGTGGGGTTCGGAAGAACTGATGGCCATCACGCGCGAACTGCAGCCGGGCATCCTGGTCAACGATCGGCTCGCGATACCCGGCGACTTCGTCACCCCGGAGCAGTACCAGCCGTCCGCTCCGATGGAGGTCGACGGCGTGCGCGTGCCGTGGGAGGCGTGCCAGACGCTCAACGGCAGCTGGGGCTATTACCGCGACAACCACAACGACAAGCCCGTCGACCTGCTCGTGCGGATGCTCATCGACGGCGTGTCCAAGAACGGAAACCTACTGCTCAATGTGGGGCCCACCGGCCGCGGAAACTTCGATCCGCGCGCGGAACATGCCCTCGAGGGCATCGGCGAGTGGATGCACCTGCACGCGCGATCCATCTATGGCGCCGGCGCGAGCGACTTCACTCCCCCGGTCGACGTTCGCTACACGCAGCGCGGCAATCGCCTCTATGCACACCTGTTCGCCTGGCCATTCGAACACCTGCACCTGCCGGGTCTCGCCGGCCGGGTGGAGTATGCGCAACTGCTGAACGACGCATCAGAGCTCGCGATGCAGGTGATCGATCCCTCGATCCGTGCGCTCAACACCGGGCTCGGCGGTCAGCCCGCCGGAACCCTTACACTGACGCTTCCCATCCGTCGGCCAGAGGTGGCCGTTCCCGTCGTCGAGCTGTTCCTGTCGGAATGATGGCACACCACCTAGCATGGGGCGATGATGGGTGAACCACGGGCCGAAACGGGACGCGAGCAGGAGCGGGATGCTCGTCGTGATCTGCGTCGCGCCGCGGCCAACGACCTGGCGCGGGAGCCTGTGCCGATCCCGACCCCCTCACAGACCGACGTGGTGGTCGAGGGCATCAAGTCGATGATCACCAGCGGCAAGCTGGGCCCCGGCTCCCGGCTGCCGATCGAGAAGGAACTCGCTGTCGAGTTGGGCGTCTCGCGAGGCTCGCTCCGCGAGGCCGTCCGCGCACTCGCGATCATGGGAGTGCTGGAGACCAGGCAGGGCGACGGCACCTACGTCACGTCGCTCCAGGCCAGCCTGCTGCTGGCCCCGATGAGCTTTCTGGTGGACCTCCACGGCGAGGCGGATGCGTCGCACCTGCAGTCGGTTCGGCGGGTACTGGAGACCGAGTCCGCCGGACGCGCCGCTCTCCTCATCGACGACGACGCGCTCGCCGAGGCGTCGGACATCCTCACCGGAGTGGCGCCGCTGATCATGGCGTCCACCGAGCACGACTTCGAGGCCTTCATCCAGTCCGACATCGCGTTCCATCGGGTGATCGCGCGATCATCCGGAAACCCGGCTCTCGAAGCGCTCATCGAGGCACTCGCCACCCGCACGGTACGCGGGCGGCTCTGGCGGGCGATCACCGAGGAGGGTTCGCTGCCGACGACCCATCGTGAGCACCTGGGGATACTCCAGTCACTCCGTCAGCACGATCCGGAGGCTGCACGGCTGAGGATGGGGACTCACCTCCTGGCCGTTCAGGACTTCATGCGCGATCATCCCACCACGGAGGCCGTTCCCTCCACCCTCGAACCGCTCCAGTAGCTGCCGTCCGGGTAGGAGTACTCGTCCAGCGACGCCCGGTAGATCTCGGCGCTGTACCCGGGCCGCGAGGGAAGCACATATGCGCCGTTCCGCACGATGCAGGGGTCGACGAAGTGCTCGTGCAGGTGATCCACGAACTCGGTGACCCGGTTCTCGAGGGTCCCGGAGACGGCGAGGTAGTCGAAGATCGAGAGGTGCTGCACGAGTTCGCATAGTCCGACGCCACCCGCGTGCGGACAGACCGGCACCCCGAACTTCTTCGCCATCAGATAGACGGGGAGGATCTCGTTGATACTCGCCAGCCGGGCCGCGTCCAGCTGGCAATAGTCGATGGCGTTCGCCTGGAAGAGCTGCTTGAAGAGAACGCGGTTCATGCCGTGCTCGCCGGTCGCCACGCCCATCGGCGCCATCGCCGCACGGATGGTCGCATGGCCGAGCACGTCGTCCGGGCTCGTCGGCTCCTCGATCCAGCGGGGCCGGAACGGAGCCAACTTCTGCAGCCAGTCGATCGCCTGCCCGACATCCCACACCTGGTTCGCGTCGATCATCAGGTTCGCGTCCTCGCCAATCACCTCGCGTGCGATCGCCAGGCGGCGCACGTCATCGTCGATGTTCGCGCCCACCTTGAGCTTCACGTCGGTGTAACCCTGATCGACCGCCTCCTGTAGCAGACGCCGGAGCTTCTCGTCCGAGTAGCCGAGCCAGCCCGCGCTCGTCGTGTAGCACGGATAGCCGTCGCGGCGGAGCGTCTCGAGACGCTCCGCACGCGTCGGGCGCAGCTCCTCGAGCATCTGCGCGGCCTCGTCGCGGGTGAGGACATCGGTGAGATAACGAAGATCCATGACATCCACGAGGTCGTCCGTCGGCATGTCGGCGAGAAGCTGCCAGAGGGGTTTGCCCGCTCGTCGCGCGGCAAGATCCCACGCCGCATTCATCACGGCGGCCATCGCCAGATGCTCGACACCCTTCTCCGGCCCGAGCCAGCGCAGCTGCGAGTCGGACGAGAGTTCGCGGTAGATTCCGCCAAGATCGGAGACGACATCGTCGACATCACGGCCGATGAGCGGCATAGCGCGTTGCTCGGCGGCCATCGCGCAGATGTCGTTGCCCCGGCCGATCGTGAACGTGAAACCGTAACCGCTCAACGCCGGGTCCGTGGTGTGCAGGATCACATAGGCGGCCGAGTAGTCGCCGTCCTTATTCATCGCATCAGACCCGTCCTGGGTAAGCGATGTCGGAAAGCGCACGTCGACGACCTCGACGGCAATGATGGTGGTCACGTCAACTCCTCACTGAGTCGGATGGATTTCTTTGCAGGTCCTCCCAGAGGTCCGAGGGGAGGGTGGCCTCGTAGCGAGCCACGTTGCTCTCGACCTGCATGCGGTTCCGCGCACCGAGCACCACCGAGGTGACGACGGGCTCGAGCAACGGAAACTGGATGGCCGCCTCCGGCAGCGAGACACCATGCGCCTCGCAGATATCCGCGAGCCGGTTCGCCCGCCGGACCAGCTCGGGCGGCGCGGGCTCGTAGTCATAGGTTGCGTCCTTCGGCGGCCGCGGAGAACCGAGCAGACCGGAGTTGTACACCCCCGCCGCGACTATTCCGACGCCGCGCTCTTCTGCCAGGGGAAGGAGGCGGTCGAAACCGCCGGGTTCGAGCAGCGTGTGGCGACCGGCGATCATGACGAGATCGACGTCGCATTCCTCAATGAAGCGCGCGAGCATCCCGACCTGATTCATGCCCGCACCGAACGCACGGATGACGCCCTCGTCTCGCAACTGAGCGAGCGCCGGTGCCGCCTCGCGCGACGCCTGCTCCCAGTGGTCATCCGGGTCGTGGAGGTACACGATGTCGATCCGATCGAGCCCGAGCCGCTCGAGGCTTTCGTCGATGGACCGTCGGACGCCATCGCGGCTGAAGTCCCACTGCCGCCGCCGTGTTGCGGGTACGGCGAATCCGAGATCGTCGAGCCCGGTCGCGCCGGGGTTCGGGACGAGCAGTCGGCCGACCTTCGTGGAGAGCACGAAGTCCTCGCGCGGATATCCGCTGAGCAGCCGCCCGAGACGTCGCTCGGAGAGCCCGAGGCCGTAGTGCGGGGCAGTGTCGAAATAACGGATGCCAGCATCCCAGGCGGCCGCAACCGCACCGGCGGCCTCGTCGTCCGTCGTCTCGCGATACAGGTTGCCGAGTTGTGCCGCGCCCAGTCCCAGCTCCGTGAGTTGGAGCCCGTTTGGAAGTCTTCGTTTACGCATTCGCTACCTCCCTCCGAGAACTATACATCTGACCTATAGACCAAAATCCAGCCTAATTTGTCATTTTTGACCTTTACCAGGCCGATTAGTCATGCCTATGCTAGCTGTGGTCGGTTCGTCAACGGTGAGGAGAATCACAATGGATGCGGTACCGGACGCCTTTTTTCCCCACCGCATGGTTCACCTCGACTTCCACACCGGCCCCGATGTGCCCGACGTCGGCGCGCGCTTCGATCCGGAACTCTTCGCCCGCACGTTCGAGGAGGCCGGGGTGGACAGCGTCACCGTGTTCGCCAAGTGCCATCACGGGCAGCTGTACTACGACACGCTCCGGCCGGAGCGCCACCCGGGACTTTCCCGCGACATCCACCTGCTCGAGGATCAGGTCGGCGCGTTGCACGCCCGCGGGATCCGCGCACCGATCTACCTGAGCGTGCAGTGCGACGAATACGCGGCGAACGTGCACCCGGAATGGATCGCGCTCGATGCTGATCTGCGTCAGGTGAAGTGGGGCGGATCCGCCTTCCAGCCCGGGTGGCAGATCCTCGACATGTCGAGCCCCTATCAGGAGTACCTGGTGGAGCAGATCGGCGAGGTCATCGAGCGTTTCGCGCCCCTGGACGGGATGTTCCTCGATATGACCTGGGATCAACCGAGTGCGTCGACGTGGGCCAAGCACGCGATGCTCGACCGCGGTCTCGATCCGGCTGCTGCCGCCGACCGGGATCGCTACGCCCGGGACCTGGCCCACGAGTACATGGGACGCTTCCGCGACCTGGTCGAACCGCATCTCGCACCCGGTATCGCATCCGGTGTCTGGTTCAACAGTCGGCCGAAGACCGCTCTCGCCGATGAATCGCAGTTCATCCGCCACATCGAGGTGGAGTCGCTGCCGACCGGCGGATGGGGATATGCCTACTTCCCGTATGTCTCCCGATTCGTGCATCAATTCGGCCTGCCGACGCTCTCCCACACCGGCCGCTTCTACAAGAGCTGGGGTGACAACGGAGGACTGAAACCGCACGCTGCGCTGCTCTACGAATGCGCTCAGATCCTCGCGCAGGGGATGACCCCGGGGATCGGCGACCTGTTGCACCCCTCCGGTGCGATCAACCAGGTCAGCTATGAGCTGATCGGCTCGGTCTACCGCCACATCCGCGACTGCGAACCGTTTCTCTCCGGGACCGAGCTGGTCACAGACATCGCACTGGTCGTCGACCCGGCGCTCGGCGACACACCCGGCGCAGCAGGGTTCGGTGCCGTTCGTGCCCTGCAGCAGCTGCGCCAGCAGTTCGCGATCGTGGGGCCGGATGCCGATCTCGACGCATATGCCCTGGTGATCGTTCCCGAGACGACCGGCGTCGACAACGCACTGGCGGACCGCCTGAACGCTCGCGCCGAGGCCGGCCGGCCGACGATGGTCGTCCGAGGAGCCGCTCACGGTTGGAACGGCGCCGATCGTCTCACCGAAACGGGGGTGCGACTCGTCGACGATTCACCGTTCTCGACGGTGTTCCTGCGGCGCGGGGATGCCCTCGGCGGGCCAACCGGCTTCGATCACGTCGTCTACGACCCCACGCTGCGGATCCAGCCGACCGACCCTGCCGCCGAAGTGCTGGCCGGACTGGTCGAGCCGTACTTCGACAGGACCTGGGCCCACTTCAGCGGCCACGAGTACACGCCTCCATCGCTCGACGACCCCGCGTGGCCGGCGCTGGTGCAATCCGGATCCACGATCGTCTCGGCGATCCCCCTGTTCGAACTGATCGGAAACCATGGCGCGCCGGTCTACCGAGAACTCCTCGGCGCGGCGATCGACCGGCTGCTGCCGCGGCCCGCGATCAGGATGGACGCGCCCGTGCACGTGGAGGCGACGGTCACCGCCACCGGGCGATCCACTGTCGTGCACCTGCTGAGCTTTCTGTCCACGCGGGTCGCCGATTCGCAAACTGTGGGACATCAGGCCCAGCGCGGTCTCGACCTGATCGAGGACCCGATCCCGCTGGTGGATGCTCACATCAGCATCCGCACCGGGACGCGGCCGACCGCGGCGACGCTCCAGCCGTCCAACGAGTCACTCGACGTCGATTGGGACGGCGAATACGCCCACGCTGTCGTGACGATGCTCGGCGGCCACGCGATGATCGTTCTGGAGAGCTGAGGGGCGGGAGGCGCTAGCGCTGCGTGTCCCCGAGGCCGTAGAAGCGGACCGCCGCCCCCGACGCGACCATCGTGCGTTCATCGCCGGCGAGTCCGCTCCGGTCGAGGACCAGCTCGAACCAGTCGTCGTAGGTCCGCGGGCCCGAGATCTTCGTCGACACCGGCCAGTCGCTGCCCACCATGCAACGCTCCGGTCCGAACGCGTCGAGCGCCGATGCGATGAAGGGCGCGGCCACGGAATCGAGGTCGGTTCCCTGCGGTGTCTCGCCACCGAGTCCCGACAGTTTCATCTGGACCCGTTCGATGCGGGCCAGGTCGTCGATCGACTGCTGCCAGACACGCGCATCCGCGGACGTCCATCCGCTTGCGACCGGGGGTTTGCCCAGATGGTCGATGACGACGCGGAGTTCCGGCACGCGATGGAGGAGCGTGGCCAGCGCCGGCAGCTGATGCCACGCGACGCAGGCATCGAAAGACAGCCCGCGTTGTGCCAGATCGGCGAGTCCTGCGATCAGCTCTGGATCGTCGAAGAATTCGGCCGGCTCGGACTGCAGTAGTCGTCGGATTCCGACGACACGCGGGTACCGGGAGAGCGCATCCAGCCAGGCGCCGCGCCGCGCCGCGTCTTCGAGCGGCGCGAACGCCACGATCCCTTCGATGGGCAGCCGGCCTTCCGCCGCGACTGCTTCGACCCAGGCAACCTCATCGAGCCCCTGTTCGTCGAGGCACCCCGCCTGTACGAAAACAATTCCTGACACGCCGCTGTGACCTGCGTGGTACTCCTGCTGTGTGAACGGCCGGTCGAGTTCGGGATCACTCTCGATCCATGGGTAGCGGAGGCGGGACGGATCCCAGATGTGCAGGTGGCTGTCCACGACGTCAGTCAAGGTGGAAGATTTCACGCGCATCCGCCCAGCCGGAGCCCTCTTCCGCGCCGTCCACCGACCGCTGGCACGGGTCGGTGAGCTTCCACCATTCCTGGGTCACCGGGTCGGCGGCGATGGCGGCCATGTCGGCCTCGTAATCATCGCCCGCATATTCGAAATATGCGATGAGCAGGTCGCCGTGGATGAAGATCGAATAGTTCTGGACGCGGGATGCGCTCAAGCGAGCGAGCACATCCGGCCACACGTCGGCGTGCAACCTCAGGTACTCATCGCGCATCTCCGGACGCACGTTGATGATCTGACTGTGTCGCACCATCGTCATTGGTTGAGCATTCACCGATTGATCCGCCTCATCATTCCTGTCCCAATTTCCTGTCTCATTTACGCTACCGTTCCGAATCTGGATAAGTTGCCACGGCATGGCCTGTGGAGGAGTGGCACCGCCACGCCGTCGAGCGAGACAAGCGAGGGAGGCGGCGACCACGCGCCGGGACCCGCACCCCCTGAACTGGCGATAGCCGAGATCCTCTCACCGGGCGCAAGATGAGGGATGACCGCCAGCCCGCGCGGTCGCGTTCGGGGGAACGTAGTCATGCCAGCAGGACATTCAGCGGCGAACGAAGCCGTGAAGTACAGACTCGAAGCCGAGCAGGCAGCGTTCGTCTCTCGAAAAGCGTACGAGATGTACCGATGCTATTCAGCGGCCGCCGACACCGAAGCGAGACTCGGAGACTTGCTCGAGCCACTTCTCGAGCAGGGTTACCATGTACTCGCCGATCGGATGTGGCCCGACTCGCCCAGGGCGCAGGTCGACTTCGTCGTTGTCGGGCCTGCCGGCGTCTTCATCGTCGACGCCAAGTCGTGGGCCGACCTACACGTCGAGTCTGACCGGGTATTTCAGGGCCAGGCTGATGTGACCGAGCGTTTCGAGGCACTCGCAACGCTTGCCGCTCCGACTGAGGCGGCGCTCGCGGAGATTGGCCTTCCCGCGGGCGAGGTGCGAGTCGTCGCCGTGTTCATGAACAGGCGCGGGATTCGCGGTCGCACGAACGGCGTGGACCTGGTCAGCGAAGATTACGCCACCGACTATCTTCTCCGACGTGGCAACAGGCTGACGTCGGATCAGATCCAGGCCGCGTTGCGCGCAACAGAAGTCCTGTATCCGCCATACGCGATGAAAGACCACGCCGCGGAGATGACCCTCCCGGCTCCGGTCATCCCGATCACACGCCAGGAAGCACTGATCTCTCTCGAGGAGATCGAGGATGCGCTGCTCGCCAACATCCTCGCCAAGCCCATCGAAGAATGGATGGCGTTCCTCCATCCGGACCAGGCTCGCCTGGTGCGTCGCTCCTTCAACGGGCCCTCGCGGATTCGAGGTGCCGCCGGCACGGGAAAGACAGTCGTCGGACTGCACCGTGCCGCTTATCTGGCACGGACAAGGCCAGGCACGGTGCTCGTCACCACTTTCGTGCGCACTCTTCCCGCTGTGCTGTCGTCTTTACTGGAAAGAATGGCGCCAGAGGTTGCCGACCGAGTGCAATTCGAGGGCGTTTACAGCTTCGCCATCGGCGTGCTGAAGTCGCGCGGTGTCCGGTACTCGCTCGACCCTCGGGTATCGGATCGGATATTTGAGAAGGTGTGGCGGACGCGTGGCCGGGGTGGTGAGCTCGGGCGGATCGATCCCAACATGGACTACTGGAAAGACGAAATCATCAGTGTGATCAAGGGCCGGGGACTCGTGCGATTCGAGCAGTATGGGCCGCTCGCCCGCCTGGGACGACGTCGGCGACTCACGGCCGAGAACCGGCACGCGGTGTGGGAGCTCTACACGGCCTACAACGACGAACTTCGCGCCGCTGATGTCAACGACTTCGCCGACATCATCCTTCTGACCGAACAATCTCTGCGAAAAACTCCGCTCGAGGGGTATTCCGCGGTAGTGATCGACGAGGCACAGGACCTCAGTTGCGCGATGATCCGCATGTTTCATGCCGTGGTCGGGGACCGCCCAGATGGGCTCAACCTCATCGGTGATGGACAGCAGACGATCTACCCCGGTGGGTACACGCTCGCAGAAGCAAGCATCTCTATCGCCGGCCGCGGCGTCGTGATGACGAAGAACTATCGGAACACTGTCGAGATCGCGGAATTCGCTGCGAGCGTTGTCGCTGGCGACGAATTCGTCGACATCGAGGGAGCGACGTCCACGGCCGATGTTCCCGCGCAGATCATGCGACATGGGACGAAGCCCAAGGTGATCCGATTCGCGTCACGTTCGCGACACGATCAGTCGCTCGTCGCACATGTGCGGAGCCTGCTCGCGACGGGAACACGACTGGGCGATATCGGGATTCTGACCCACACGAACTGGGCGGTCGGCGACGTATCGCAGGCGCTGACCTCGGCGGGTCTGCTGTCCATTGAGCTGCTCAGGTACGACGGAAAACCGATTGACGCGATCAAGATCGGAACGATCAAGCGAGCGAAAGGACTCGAGTTCAAGCAGGTACTCGTCGTGCGCACGCCCTCGCAATTGCTCGAGGTCCTGCCGGCGGATGCCGACCCGGCCACCACGGAACGGCGCGAACTCGACAGGCGTGAACTCTACGTCGCAATGACGCGCGCTCGGGATGGGCTGTGGGTCGGCGTCGCGTGAGCGCACGTAGATCACCCAGAAGATGGCGGACGGCTCCGCGATGTCCTGAGGCGAAAAGGTAAGCCTTTCCTCGCTGGCCGACGGCTTCTGAACGTGATTAAGTTGCCACATGTCGACAGAAAATGGAGCGCTACAACATCCCAACGAACCGCACACCAACGGAGTTGCCCAGCGACTGAACTGGCTTCGCGCCGGGGTGCTCGGTGCCAACGACGGAATCGTGTCCGTCGCCGCGATCGTCGTCGGCGTCGCGGGCGTGACGACAGCATCCGCCCCCATTCTCACCGCGGGTACAGCGGGCCTGATCGGAGGCGCCATCTCGATGGCGCTGGGTGAGTACGTTTCCGTGAGCAGTCAGAGCGACAGCGAGCGGGCCCTCATCGCCAAGGAGCGGCAAGAGCTGGAGGAACAGCCTGAGGAGGAATTGGCGGAACTCGCCGGGCTGTACCAGGCCAAGGGCCTTGCACCGGAAACGGCGAAGCAGGTCGCGATCGAATTGACCAGGCACGATGCCCTCGCCGCCCACCTGTCAGCGGAACTCAACATCGATCAGAGCGACGTCGTGAGCCCATGGCGTGCCGCACTGGCATCCGCGCTGTCATTCACAATCGGGGCGATCCTCCCCCTGGTGGCGATTCTGCTGCCGCCGGAGAGCTGGCGCGTGCCGGTCACCTTCGTTGCGGTGCTGGTCGCTCTGGCGATTACGGGTACCCTCGGAGCGCAGATCGGCGGGAGCTCGCGGCTCCGAGCCACGATCCGAGTGGTCATCGGCGGTGCCGTCGCCCTCATCGCCACCTACAGCATCGGGCTGCTCCTCGGGACCACCGGCGTGGTCTAAAGCGGCGTCCAGACGTGCATACACGGGAGAACGGTTGACAGAATGGCCACGGATCCCGCACCGCCCCGCGCGAGGACGACCCTCGACCGGATCTACTTCCTCGGCGTCATCATCAAGGGCATCGACGGCGCGATCGAACTGATCGTCGGCCTGCTGCTCTGGATCACTCCCGGCATCGTCCACGCCGTCCTGGCGGCGGCCCTCAACGAGGCCAAGGAGGGCAGCACCGCGGTCGAGCGTTTCATCGCGGACTATGTCGCGCGGCTTGACACGGATCTTGCGCGCAGCGGTCTCGTCTTTCTGATCATATTTCTCATCGTGCACGGCGCGGTGAAACTCGTCCTCGTCTATTGCCTGCTCCGAAGAATCCATCGCGCCTATCCGATCGCCCTCGCGGTGCTGACCGCTTTTCTGCTCTATCAGGCCTACGCGTTCATCACCGCGCCATCGATCGGGCTGGCGATCTTCACCGTGCTCGATGCGGCGATCATCTACCTCGTCTATCGGGAGTATCGCGAAATACGCCCGCGGCGGACGGCGGAATAGGCAATAATCTGCGTATGGATGCAGATAAGCAGATATGCGGTCGCGAGCCGGACAGCCAATACGTCGAGTTGGCGGTCGAGGTGTTCGCGATGCTGGCGGATGCCACCAGGGTGCGCCTCATCCTCGCGCTCCGCGATGGGGAGCTCTCGGTCAACCACCTGGCCGACATCGTCGACAAGACGCCGGCGGCGGTGTCGCAGCACCTGGCCAAGCTGCGCCTCGCTCGGTTCGTCACGACGCGCCAGGAGGGGACCAGGGTGTTCTATCGGCTGGAGAACGAACACGCGAGTCAACTGGTGTCGGACGCGATCTTCCAGGCGGAGCATTCTCTGGGCGGCGTTCCGCGTCATCACCACCCACTGAGCGAGACGTCGGCATGAGCGTACAGCACGACCACGACCACGACCACGACCACGACGGGCACTCCCATCCGACCGGCGCCAAGGGTTTCTTCTACGGCCTGTTCGTACCGCATAGCCACGACGCTGCCGACTCGATCGACGATGCGCTTGAGGCGAGCACCCAGGGTGTCCGAGCTCTCAAGATCAGCCTGTTCGTCCTGCTCGGCACGACTGTTCTGCAATTTCTCGTCGTGCTCATCAGCGGCTCGGTGGCGTTGCTGGCCGACACCATCCACAACTTCTCCGACGCACTCACGGCGATTCCGCTGTGGATCGCCTTCGTCATCGGCCGCCGGATGGCAACGCGCCGGTACACCTACGGTTTCGGCCGGGCCGAAGACCTGGCCGGCCTGTTCATCGTCGCGGTTGTCGCCCTGTCCGCCGTGATCGCCGCCTGGCAGTCGATCAACAGATTCTTCAACCCCCAGCCGCTGCACAACCTGTGGTGGGTGCTCGTCGCCGGCCTGATCGGGTTCGCCGGGAACGAAGCGGTCGCCGTCTACCGCATCCGGGTCGGGCGGCAGATCGGTTCGGCTGCCCTGGTGGCCGACGGGGTGCACGCCCGCATCGACGGATTCACCTCGTTGGCGGTGGTGGTCGGCGCGCTCGGCGTGATGCTGGGCTTCCCGCTCGCCGACCCGATCGTCGGCCTGGTGATCTCCGCGGCGATCCTCGTGCTGTTGTGGGGCACCGTGAGGAGCATCGGTCGTCGCCTCATGGACGGCATCGAGCCGGAACTGGTCGACCGAGCACAATCCGTCCTCGAGGCCACCCCCGGCGTGCTCGAAGTGTCGTCGATGCAGTTGCGCTGGGTGGGCCATCGGCTCCAGGGTGCGGCGACCCTTCGCATCGCGGACACCACCCTGTCCGCCGCGGATGATGTTGTGCACGAGGCCGAGCACCGCCTCGGCCACGCCCTCCCCAACCTCGACCAGGTGGCGCTCCGCGCGACGACGGGGTTGCCGGCGGCGGCGGAAACATCCTGAACCCTAAGCCGGGACGCCCTCGACCTTGAGCTCGGCACCGAAGATCGCCACGAGCAGTTGACCGGTCCACTCGATGAGGTCGGCGTCGGCGAGGGCAACACCGCTCCTGATCGGGAGCGGCACCGAGACCGACTTGGTCTGAGCGAAATAGCGCGCGCCCGGGAACATCCGCTGCAACCGAACCTGGATCGAGTCGGCCAGTTCCATCGAGGCGACGCGAAGATTGCCGCCGGCGGTAACGACCTCTGACAGACCGGCCTTCTGCGCCATCCGCCTGAGCCGGGAAACCGCGATGAGATTGAGTACCTGCACGGGCGGTTCGCCGTAGCGGTCGGTGAGCTCCTCGAGCACGTGGTCGATCGAATCGGCGGACGACGCGGGCGACGAGGCTGTCGACAGTTTCTGGTAGGCCTCCAGCCGCAACCGCTCGCTCTCCACGTATTCCTCGGGGATGTGCGCATCCACCGGCAGCTCGAGCCGCAACTCGGTCTGACCTTCGGCCACCTCCCCGCGGAAGGTCGAGACTGCCTCCCCGATCATCCGCAGGTAGAGGTCGAAGCCGACCCCGGCGATGTGCCCGGACTGCTCACCGCCGAGCAGGTTGCCGGCGCCGCGGATCTCGAGGTCCTTGAGCGCGACCTGCATGCCGGCGCCGAGCTCATTGTTCGCCGCGATCGTGGCGAGACGATCGTGCGCGACCTCGCCGAGCGGCTTGTCGGCGTCGTAGAGGAAGTAGGCATAGGCGCGCTCGCGTCCACGACCGACGCGACCGCGCAGCTGGTGCAGCTGCGACAGCCCGTACTTGTCCGCTCGGTCGATGATGAGCGTGTTGGCGTTCGCGATGTCGAGACCGGTCTCGATGATGGTCGTGGACACAAGGACGTCGAATCTGCGTTCCCAGAAGTCGACCATGACCTGCTCGAGCACGTGCTCCGGCAGCTGGCCGTGCGCGACGGCGATGCGCGCCTCCGGGACGAGCTCGGCGAGTTGCGACGCGACCCGGTTGATCGACGACACCCGGTTGTGCACGAAGAAGATCTGCCCCTCGCGGAGCAGCTCGCGCCGAATCGCGGCGCCGACCTGCTTGTCGTTGTACGGCCCGACAAAGGTGAGAATCGGATGCCGGTCCTCCGGCGGTGTCGCGAGGGTCGACATCTCGCGGATTCCCGTGACCGCCATCTCGAGCGTGCGCGGGATCGGGGTGGCGCTCATGGCCAGGATGTCGACGTTCGTCTTCAGCTTCTTCAGCGCGTCCTTGTGCTCGACGCCGAAGCGCTGCTCCTCGTCGATGATCACGAGTCCGAGATCCTTGAAACGGATGGTCGGACTCAGGAGCCGGTGCGTACCGATCACGACGTCGACGGTGCCGTCCGCCATCCCGTCGATCGTCTCTGTCGACTCCCTGTCGGTCTGGAACCGGCTGAGTGCGCGGAGGTGCACCGGGAATCCGGCGAAGCGCTCGGCGAAGGTCTCCATGTGCTGCTTCACCAGCAGCGTGGTCGGCACGAGCATGACGACCTGCTTGCCGTCCTGCACCGCCTTGAACGCCGCGCGAACCGCGATCTCGGTCTTGCCGTAGCCGACATCGCCGGAGATGAGCCGGTCCATCGGGATCGGCCGTTCCATGTCCGCCTTGACCTCGTCGATCGTCGTGAGCTGGTCGGGCGTCTCTGCGAACGGGAAGGCGTCTTCGAGCTCCTGCTGCCATGGGGTGTCTGGCGGGAAGGCGTGACCCTTCGATGCCATGCGCGCGGAGTAGAGCTTCACCAGTTCGACCGCGATGTCGCGCACGGCCTTGCGCGCCCTGCCCTTCGCCGCCGCCCAGTCGCTGCCGCCCATCTTGCTGAGCGCGGGTGCCTCTCCCCCGACGTAGCGGGTGAGCAGGTCGAGCTGGTCGGTCGGCACGTAGAGCTTGTCGCCCGGGTAGCCGCGCTTGGACGGTGCGTATTCGATCAGCAGGTATTCGCGGTTGTTCTTCACCGGATTGCGGCCGCCGGTACTGACCTCGCGCTGCACCAGTTCAACGAACCTGCCGATGCCGTGGGTTTCGTGCACGACGAAGTCCCCCGTCTTGAGTTGAAGCGGGTCGACGACATTCTTGCGACGGCTCGCCAGCTTCTTGACCTGGCGCGCGTCGTATCCTGCGGCGCGACCGTAGAACTCGCCCTCGCTCAGCAGCGCGACCTTGAGGTCAGACAGCTCGAAGCCGTGTTCCACCGATGCCTTGAGCAGGTAGGCGACGCCGGCTTCGATATCCGCCGGGAAGTCCTCCACGACACGGGCGGCGAAGCCGTGCTCGCCCAGCGCCTCCGCGGCGCGCTCCACCTGGCCGTGGCCCTGCGCGACCACGACGACGGACCATCCACCCTCGAGGCGGTCGCCCACGTAGTCGATCGCGCCATCCGCTTGGCCCTGGAAGGTCGGCACTGTCGTCGCGTCGACGCGAATGTAGTGGTCGCCGTCACGCAGTTCTGAGGTGGCATTGGCGACCACCGGCGTTTCCGCCGGCTCGACCAGGGAACTGCCGCTGTCGAAGGAACTGAAGGTCCACCAGGCGCGGTCGCCCGCTGAGTCGCGCAGCGCGTTGATGCTGAGGAAGTCGCCGGAGTCGAGGTCGATGGGTGCCTCCGCACCGGCGGTCGCCGCGTTCCAGGCCGCGCTGAGGAACTCACGGTTCGTCTCGACGAGGCTTACCGCTCGTGTTGCAACCCGCTCCGGCGAGAGGACAGCGATGGCGGCGTCGTTCGGCAGATAGTGGGTGAGGGGAACCAGCCGGTCGACCAGTGCGGGGGCGAGTGACTCCATGCCGTCAACCGGAATGCCCTCGGCGATCTTGGCGAGCATCTGCGCCAGGCTCGGGAACTCGTGCTGCATCTCACGGGCGCGCTGACGCACGACGGGGCTCAACAGCAGCTCCCGGCTGGGCGGAAGTTCGACGTCGGTGACGGCATCCGGAAGCGACCGCTGGTCGGCGACGGAGAACTCGCGGATCTGCTCGACCTCGTCGCCGAAGAATTCGAGGCGCCATGGATGCTCCGCCGTCGGCGCGAAGACGTCGAGGATGCCGCCGCGCACGGCGAACTCGCCCCGCCGAGTGACCATGTCGACGCGGGAATATGCGAGGTCAACGAGTTGGATGGACAGCGCGGACAAGTTATACCCACGGCCACCGGCCACCAGCTCGAGGGGTTCGAGGCTGGTGAGATTGTCGGAGAGGGGTTGCAGTGCGGCGCGAACGCTCGCGACGACGATGAGGTCTTTCTGAGGATCTTCCTGCCAGCGCTGCAAGTGACGCAGGGCCCGGATGCGCTTGCCGACAGTCTCAGCGCTCGGGCTCAGCCGCTCGTGCGGGAGCGTCTCCCAGGCGGGAAACTCGATGACTTCGGCATCGGGCGCGACGCTGGCCATGGCGGCACGCAACGATTCCGAGTCGCGGCCTGTCGCGACGATCGCGAGCAGCGCCTGCGGCCCCGTGCGGGCGTCGAGCAGGCCGGCGAGAAGAGGCGCGCGAAGACCGTCGACGAGCGAGAAATCGGCACTGCGCTTGGCGTAGGACAGGGCGTTGTGGAACGTTTGGGCGCGCGAAAGCACCGGGATTAAGCCCTGAAGGATCACCGGACGAGTCTACGCGCTGGGTGCGACAGCACGTCCCGAGCGGGCGCTCAAGTGCGCCCCAGTCAACCAGCAGTGTCGGTATGGAAGCGCAACTGGGCCGCGGTGAGGCCGTCGCGAGCTATCGAATCGACGGCATCCGCGGCATCCGTCAGCAGGTTGGGCAGCACGGCGCGCTCGGTCGAGGCGAAGTCGCGGAGCACGAAGTCGGCAGCCGACTGGCGGCCGGGCGGACGACCGATGCCGACGCGCACGCGAGTGAAGTCACCAGTGCCGATGGCGGAGATGATGTCGCGCAGACCGTTGTGGCCGCCGTGGCCGCCACCGAACTTGAGCTTCACGCGGTCGAACGGGATGTCGAGCTCGTCGTGCACGACGATGAGCTGAGTGGGCTCCAGCTTGTAGAAGCGGAGCAGGGCGGCCACCGGACCGCCCGAGACGTTCATGAAGCTGTTGGGCTTCGCGAGAACGAGACGGGGCCCCTCGAGCCCGGTTCTGCCCTCGGCGACCATCGCGTTGGTCTTCTGACTCCTGAAGGTAGCGGAGGCGCGGTCGGCAAGCTCGGCCAGCACCATCTGGCCGACGTTGTGCCGGTTGCTCGCATAGTCGGGCCCGGGGTTGCCGAGCCCGACTACGAGCCACTGATTGTCCAGCGGATTGTCCAGCGGGTCAGTCCTTCTGGGAAGGCCGAGAGCTACTCGGCGGTCTCTTCGGCGGCGGCCTCGGCCGGAGCCTCCTCGGCCTCAGGCTCTTCGCCCAGATCCTGCTCGACGGGAACGCTGATCGCGACCACGAGGGTCTCGGCATCCGTGATGAGCACCGCGCCCTCGGGAAGGACGAGGTCCTTCGCGTAGATGTGCGTGCCTGCCTCGAGACCTTCGACGTCGACGATGACCCGCTCGGGGATGTTGGTCGCAAGTGCCTCGATCGTGATGGTCTTGGCATCCAGGTCGGCAACGGTTCCGGCGACCGGCTCGCCCTCGACGTGCACAGCAACATCGACCTCGACGCGCTCACCCTGGCGCAGCACGATCAGGTCGATGTGCTCGATGATCTGGCGGAGCGGATCCTTCTGAACATCCTTGACCAGGGCGAGTTGGCTTCCGCCCTCGATCTGCAGATCCAGGATGGCGTTCGCCTTACGCAGCAGCAGCGCGACCTCATGGGCCGGGAGGCTCACGTGCCGCGGGTCAGTGCCGTGGCCGTAGACGACCGCGGGTATCTTGCCGGCGGAGCGCAGTTTGCGGGCGACGCCCTTGCCGAAGCTCGTGCGGAGCTCGGCCTCGATCTTGTTGGACAGCTCTTTGGAAGCGGCCTTCTTCTCAGACATGTTTCTCCTTCGCGGACCTGAGCCCGCGTCTTGTGGTTTCAACTCGAACGCTTCAGCGTGAGGAAAAAGACTTGTGGGCTGTTGACCAGCTCCTACGCCCGCTCCACCGCGTCGATAACGGATGTCCACCGCACCGGTAATGGCGCGACCGACGATCCCTCGCCGAAGTACAGTGCCCGAGTTTACACGGATGGCGGGTTGCGCGCCTCACCGTCTCGATCGGGCGGACCTGAGTCGAATCATCCGAATCCCGGCCGGCGGCGGAGAAACTACCTCGCGGATGGAGTCACGACTGCATCCGCGAACCGGTTTTTCCGCCGAAACTGTCGGTTTCTCCGCCGCCAGGTGGTGTCTCCGCCGGGGTTGGCGGTGTCTCCGCCAGAGCGGGTCGCGCGTCTCCGCGCAGTGCTAGTCCGCGAGGGCGGACAACGCCGCGGCGGCCTGCGCAGCGAGCTCCGGCGGCTTCGCTAGCGAGTCGAGCGAGACGGTCACGCCGGGCTCGTTCGCGGCGAGCGGCTCGAGCGTCGCGAGTTGCGAGTCGAGCAGGGACGGCGGCATGAAGTGACCTCCACGGTGTGCCATCCGCGACGCCAACAGGTCGCGAGAACCCTCGAGATCCACGAAGCGGGCGCGCGGTTCAGCGGACAGGATCGCCGCACGGTAAGCGTGCTTGAGCGCGGAACAGGCGATCACCAGCCCCGTGTTCTTCGCCTGGGTGAGTTCCCCGCCGACC
>JAODMH010000028.1 GCA_025465035.1 Microbacteriaceae bacterium
GGAGGCCTACCTGCGCCAGGGCGTCACGTCGGTCATCGTCGGACAGGACGGCCTCTCGTTCGCGCCCTCCGACGCGGCCTCCGCGAACTGGGTCCGGCGCTATTTCGCGGCCGTGAACGGCCCGTCCCCGGATCCCCTCGCCAGCGGCGGCAGCATCGCCCAGTTCCTCGACGGTCTCGACCACTGTGGCGCGATCAATGCCGCAACCCTCATTCCGGCCGGGCTCATCCGTGCGACGGTGATGGGAGTGCGCGACCAGCCGGCGACCAGCGCCGAGCTGCGCAGGATGGTGCACTATGTCGACGTGGCGATGGACGAGGGTGCCGTCGGCCTCTCGACGGGGCTCGACTACGTGCCAGGCGGGTTCGCCGACAGCGCGGAACTCGTCGAACTCGCTCGACCGGTCGGCGAGCGTGGGGGTGTCTACGTGAGCCACCTCCGCGGCTACGCCCACGATCGCATCCACGATTCGCTGCTCGAAGCCGGTCTCATCGCGGCCCGCTCCGGCGCCCGCGGCCACTCCTCACACCTGCACGGGCCGGCCGACCTGCTCGAAACCGCGCTGCGGGCGGTCGAGGTCGAGCACGGCGTGAATCTCAGTTTCGATTCCTACCCGTACCTGCGCGGAAGCACCATCCTCGCGATGCTCGTGCTGCCAGGCGCGATCCAATCCGATGGGGCCGCGGCGACCCTCGCCCGACTGGGCGACCCGGAGGTGCGCAGAATGTTGCGCGACGAGGCCTTCCCGTCGAACTGGCGGATCGACAGCATCCGTCTGTCCTCTCTCAGCGCCCCGGAGTTGCGCTGGGCGGAGGGGCTCGGCCTACGAGAGGCGGCCGAGCGCTCTGACGCCGACCTCGTCGACTTCTGCTGTGATGCTCTCATCGCCTGCGACCTCGCGATCGGATGTGTCGTCGACAACGGCGGGGACCGGACAGAAGACGACATCCGCCGCATGCTCTGCCACCCCGGCCAGATGGCCGGCTCCGACGCGATCTTCCTGGGAAGCGCACCACACCCACGCGGCTGGGGCGCATTCGCCCGCCTGCTCGGCCGGCACGTACGCGAGCTCGGCGACTGGACCTGGGGTGCCGCCGCCCGGCATCTGTCCGGTCACGCGGCGGAGCGCTTCGGGATTCCGGATCGCGGCATCCTGGTCGACGGCGCGATGGCGGACATCGTGGTGCTCGACCCGGAGACTGTCGCTGATCGCTCCGACTACGAGCACCCCACCAGGCCGGCGACCGGTGTGGACCACGTGATCGTCGGCGGGGAATTCGCCATGGACGACGGCGTGATCACCGGGTCCAGGGCCGGGCGCGCGTTACGGTCAGGCAATGGAATCCGCTCGTGACGACACCGAAACCAGCCAGAAGGAGCCCGGATCATGAATGAGCACACGACGATGGGTGCGGCGTGGGAACCGCGTGCGACGGACGCGATGCTCAACGCCCTTGCCGACCGACCGATCACCCCGGCGCGGAAGGGCTTCGCCGGACTCGAGGTCGCGACAACACCGCGTGCGCTCATCGAACGCGGCGCGACGCTCGCCGACCCGGTCTTCTCGACGCCCCTGCTGGTCCTGAGGGAGTCGGCGGTCGATCACAACGTCAAGACGCTCGCCGACTACTGCGCCCGCCGAGGGGTCGTGCACGCGCCGCACGGGAAGACCGCCATGAGCCCCGAGCTGTTCAGTCGTCAACTGGCGGCAGGCTCGTGGGGGCTCACCGCCGCGAGCGTCACCCAGGCGCGCGCCTTTGCTGACTCCGGCGCCCGCCGCATCCTGATCGCGAACGAGGTCACCGATCCGGTTGCCATCGGCGCTCTCTCACGGATGCTCGATGAGGTCGACGGCCTCGAGGTCTACTGCTATGTCGACAGCCCGCGAGGGATCACTTCGCTCGCCGAGGTCTTCGCCGGGCTCGATCACACTCCGGCGCTCCTGGTGGAGGTCGGAGTCGTCGGCGGACGCACCGGCGTGCGAAACGCGGACGACGCGATCCTGCTCGCGACCTCGGCGGTCGCCCAGGGGCTACGGATCGCGGGGGTCTCATGTTTCGAGGGTCCCGTTGCCCACGGTGACGACGCCCGCGCTGCCGTCGCCGAGCTCTTCCGGGTCACCCGATCGATCGGCGAGCGCCTCTACGAACTCGGCCTGCTCGATCCACCCGCCTCCGCCGGAACCCTGGTCTTCTCCGCCGGCGGCAGCCACCACTTCGACCTGGTGGCCGACATCTTTGGCGACGCAGCCGTACCGGAGCCGCGGATCGTGGTGCGCAGCGGCTCTTACATCGTGCACGACCACGGCACCTTCGTCACCGACTCTCCCTCGGTGCGCGGAGCAGACATCGAGCCCTTCCTCTCGGCCATCGAGGTGTTCGCCACCGTGCTCTCCCGGCCGGAACCCGGGCTCGCCCTGTTCGACGCGGGTCGCCGTGACGTGTCATTCGATGCCGGCATGCCCGTCGTCCTCGCCGCCCGGCACCGGACCGGCGACCGGGTAGACATAAACGGGTTCGCGGTGTCCGAACTCAACGACCAGCACGGCTTCCTGCACGTGCCGCACGAGTCGTCACTCGAGGTAGGCGACACGCTGGTGCTCGGCATCTCACACCCATGCACCACCTTCGACAAGTGGACGCTCGCGATACTCGTCGACGACGACGACCGGATCACCGGCGTCGCGCATACCATCTTCTAGGGCCATCATGAGAATCGGCATCGACATCGGCGGCACCAAAGCGCACGCCATCGCCATCGACCACGAGGGCGTGGTGCTCGGCGAGCTCCGTCTCCCCAGTGGCCGAGGCGATGCCGTCCTCGCGACCGTGCGTGAGGCGATCACCCGGCTCTCAGCCGAGATCGGAGCACGAGGCGGCGACGCACGCGTCGAGTCGCTCGGCATGGGCATCCCCGGATGGGTCGACGCCGACTCCGGTGTCGTCTCCCATGCGGTCAACCTCGGCATCGAGCGGCTCGAACTCGGCCACGGGGTCGCGGATCTCGTCGACGGCCCGGTGCGGGTGGACAACGACGTGAACGCCGCGGCGCTCGGTGCATTCGCGCTGCTCGAGCAACCGCCGGACTCGAGGGCCTATCTCAATGTCGTCACCGGCCTCGCGGCCGGCATCGTGCTCGACGGCCGCGTCTGGCGTGGGTTCCGCGGAATCGCGGGCGAGGTCGGCCATCTTCCCGTCGATCCGGACGGCATAGTCTGCATCTGCGGGCAGATCGGATGCCTCGAGACCGTGGCATCGGGAATCGCCCTCCGTGGAGACTGGGCCGGCGGCGACTTCGCGACGGCCCTGGCACGAGGGGATGCCGCGGCGCTTCGGGCGCGCCGGCTGCTGGTGCACGGTGTCACCGATGCCGTGCAGGTGCTCTTCCAGACGATAGGCGTCGAGACCGTCGTGCTCGGCGGCGGAGTCGTGAACAACCTCGACGGTGTTGCCGAGTCGGTGCGCGACGAGCTGGCTGCGCGCGCGAGCCGATCGCCGTTCGTGGCCTCACTCGGGCTGGCCGAGAGGCTGCGTGTCGCCCCGAACGAGGCTTCTATCCCCGCCATTGGCGCCGCCCTACTCGCGGAGCCGCACAGCCGCGCCTCTACCGCGCGGTCCAGCCACCGTCGATAGCCAGCGTCGCGCCGGTGATGAGCGATGCGGCAGGCGATGCGAGGAAGACGACGGCGCCCGATACTTCGCGGGGCGCGCCGATGCGGTGAAGCGCCGCGATCCTCTCGATCGTGTCGGCACGGAAGGCCGGATCGGACAGTGCCTCGCTCGTGCCATCCGTCTCGATGAAGGTCGGCGCGACCGCATTCACCCGGATGCCGTACTCGCCCCACTCGACGGCCAGTGCCTTGGTCATGTGGATCACCGCCGCCTTGCTGATCGCGTACGACGACTCACCGGGAAGCGCGACGAGGCCAGCCTGAGACGCGATGTTCACGATCGCGCCGGACCCGACGGACCTCATATGCCTGGCCGCATGCTGCGAGATGAAGAACGTCGATCGGGTGTTGAACGACCACACGGAATCGAAGTCGTCCTCGCTCACGTCGATCGCGGCACCGCCGATGCCGCCACCCGCGTTGTTGACGAGGATGTCGAGGCGGCCGAGCTCGGCGACCGCGCGGTCGATCGCCGCCCTGCTCTGCTCGAGGTTGCGCACGTCCATCGGGAGCGCGAGGACGCGTCGGCCGAGCGCGACGATCTCGGCCGCGAGGCCGCCATCGTTCGATGGATCCCGCAGGCCGAGCGCCACATCCGCGCCGGCGGCCGCGAGTTCGAGCGCGATTGCGCGGCCCAACCCGCGGCCTGCACCGGTGACCAGCGCGACCGTGCCGCTGAGGTCGAACGGGGATGACGTCATAGCGGGAACCTTTCACCGACGAGCCGCTCGGAGTCGGTCCAGAGCCGGCTGCCGAAAGACTCCGCATGGCTGGACTCGACGGGCTTCGCCAGTACGGGCGGTCCCGTGATGTTGCCGCGCGGTCCCCAGTACTGGCCGCCGGCGGCGGTCGGATCCGTAGCCGCGCGCACCGCCGACCAGGCCGCCGTGTCCTTGCTGCCTCCCACGAAGAAGAGCAGCTTGGCGAGTGCTCGCTGGCCGATGGACGGCTCGACAACGCCGGGACGTTCGGGGCTGTTGCCGTCCTGGCCGCCACCCGGATGCGCGACCAGCGCCATCACGGAGCTGCCCGCCGTGCGCAGCCGTCGATCCAGCTCGAACCCGAAAGCCTGCGTCGCGTGCTTGGACTGGGCGTAGGCCGCGAACGGCCTGAAGGTCCTAGCACTCTGCAGATCGTCGGGATCAAGCTTGACCAGCCTGGTCGCACCGCTGCCCATCGTGACCACGCGGCTGCCCGGTGTCTTCTGGAGCGTCGGATAGAGCAGCGCGGTGAGGAGGAAATGCCCGAGGTGGTTGGTGCCGAACATGAGTTCGTTGCCATCCACCGTCTGTTCGCGCTGCCTGCTCGGCATGACGGCAGCGGCGTTCTCGATGATGCCGTCGATCCTGCCGAGGGAGGTCAACGCGGCGGCGGCCGAGCGCACCGAGGCGTAGGACGACAGATCCAGCACCACCGCGCTGACCTGCGCGCCGGGCACGCGGGAACGGATGGCGGCCAAGGCCGCATCCGCTCTCCCCGCATCGCGTGCGGCGATGACCACTCGCGCGCCGGCGGCGGCGAGCTGCTCGCCGATGAAGTAGCCGATCCCGGCGTTGCCGCCGGTGACGAC
>JAODMH010000033.1 GCA_025465035.1 Microbacteriaceae bacterium
AGTCAGGATCGCCTCCGTCGCGTTGAGCGTGAGGATGAGTGGCTGAGTGCGTGTCGAGTTGCGCAGAATGTGCCGGATCATGATGCGGAACGAACTCGCCCCCAGTACCTTCGCGGACTCCACGAAGGCCTCGGACTTGACGCGTACCGTTTCCGCCCGGATGACCCTGAAGTACTGCGGAACGAAGACCACGGTGATCGAGATGGCCGCCGCGAGCACCCCGCCGATGAGGTTGGACTGCCCGCCGGAGATCACGATCGACATGACGATCGCGAGCAGGAGGCTGGGGAAGGCGTAGATGGCGTCGGCCACGACGACCAGCACCCGATCGAGCCACCCGCCGAGGTATCCGGAGACGAGTCCGAGCAGAACGCCGATGAAGATCGAAAAAACGATGGCGAGCACGATGACGAAGAGCGATTTCTTCGCTCCCCATAGCTTGCGGAAGAGCACGTCGTAGACGCCAACCGTCTTGCCGAGCAGGTGCTGCGGCGACGGAGGCTGCTGGGCACCGAAGGTCTTGCCCGCCGTGCTGAGCTGCGCGAACCCGTAGGGTGCGATGAGCGGCGCGAAGATGGCTGTGAGCAGGAAGACCGCGACGATCACGAGGCCAGCGACGAGCATCCCACGCTGGAGCCCCACGCTCTGTCGCAACTGATGCACGACCGGGATGCGGGTCCAGAGCGGGCGCTTGGGTGTGACGGTATTTCGTGCGGCTGTCGTGGCGCTCATCTCAGTACCTCACTCGCGGGTCGATGATCGCGGCGATGATGTCCACGATGAAGTTGGTGACCGCGACGATCACGGCGAGGAGCACGACGATTCCCTGTACGGCGACGAAGTCCCTGGCCCCCAGGTAGTGGGCGAGCATGAAGCCGAGTCCCTTCCACTCGAAGGTCGTCTCGGTGAGCACGGCGCCACCCAGCAACAGCGCGATCTGCAGGCCGATGACGGTGATGATCGGGATGAGCGCCGGCTTGTACGCGTGTTTACGCACGAGACGGAATTCGCTCACCCCGCGTGAGCGCGCCGCATCGACATAGTCGGCGGAGAGGGTGCCGATGACGTTCGTGCGCACGAGGCGGAGGAACACACCGGCGGTGAGCAGCCCGAGGGCGATGCCGGGGAGGATCGCGTGCTGGAGAACGTCACCCACATCCGCGAGATTGCCGGTCTGGAACGCATCGATCAGGTAGATGCCGGTCGGGTGCGGCAGAAACTGGATGTCGAGTTCCACGCTGGTCGATGCTCTCCCGGCAACCGGAAGCACGCCGAGCCAGACGGAGAACACCAGTTTGAGCAGGAGGCCGGCGAAGAAAACGGGCGTCGCATAGGACAGGATCGCGAAGACCCGCAGGATCGCGTCCGGCCACTTGTCTCGGAAATAGGCCGCGAGCATCCCGAGCGGGATGCCGACGATAAAGGCCACGATGAGGGCATAGAAGGCGAGTTCCAGCGTCGCGCCACCGTAGGTCGTGAGCACCGACAGCACGGTGTGATTGTCGCTGATGGTCGTGCCGAAGTCGCCCCGCACGAGCTTTGTGAGGTATTCGACGTACTGGATCAGGATCGGCCGGTCGTAGCCCGCCGCATGGATGCGCTCCTGAAGCTGTGCCGCACTCAGCCGCCCGCCGAGAGCCGCCGTGATCGGGTCGCCCGTGAGGCGCATCAGGAAGAACACCATCGAGACGAGGATGAAAACCGTGGGGATGATGAGCAGCAGACGCACGACGATGTAGCGCCAGATCTTGGTACCGCCGGCCTTCGCCCTCTTCGGCCGTGCGGCGGGGGATGCCGGCGATGCTGCCGGAATCATGGTCGTGGTCATGCTCGCCAATCTGTGTGGAATCCGACCTGCGTGCGTCGGACCTGTCTGTCAGTCGCTCGAGACGATGAAGGGGCGATCCGCTCATGTGCGGATCGCCCCCGACTACGGCTTCATAGATTTTAGCCGTATGCCTGCGTTGCTACTTGCTGAGCGTTCCGAACCGGAACTTGAACGATCCGTCCAGGGTCACGCCCTTGACGTTCTTGCCCTCAACCACGACCTGCGCGCCCTGAAGCAGCGGAATGGTCGGCAGCTGGGCGGCCACCTTGTCCTGGATGTCCTCGATCTCCGACGTGCGCTTCGCCTTGTCCGTCTCGACGGCCTGCGCGGTGAGCAGGGTATCGATGGCGGGGTCGGAGAAGTGGTTTCCGATGAAGTTCTTGGTGAGGAAGAACGGCGTCAGATAGTTGTCGGCATCGGAGTAGTCCGGGAACCAGCCGAGCTGGTATTCCGGGTAGACGTCGGCGGTGCGATCCTTCGAGTACTGCACGTACTCGGTGGACTGCAGGTTGACCGTGAACAGCTTGCTCGCCTCGAGCTGGCTCTTCACGAGCGCGTACTCGTCGGTCGACGACGCACCGTAATGGTCGGTGTTGTACTGCAGGTTGAGCACGACTGGCGCTGTGATTCCGGCATCCGTGAGGGTCTTCGTCGCCTTGGTGAGGTCAGGGCCGCCGTTGCCGTCGCCGTAGAGCCCCTTCAGTGCCGTGTTCGCGCCGGTGAGCCCGGCCGGGACGTAGGAGTACAGCGGCAGATACGTGTCCTTGTAGACCTGCTTGGCGATCGCGGCGCGGTCGATGAGGTCCGCAACCGCCTGGCGCACGGCAAGAGCCTTGGCCGGGTTGGCCTCCGCTGTCGTCGCGCCGAACGGCTGGGTGTTGAAGTTGAAGACGATATAGCGGATCTCGCCACCGGGGCCGGTCGTGACCTTGACGGACTTGTTCGTCTGCAGGCTCTCGATATCGGTCGCGGAGAGACTCCGCGCCGCGACGTCGATGCCACCCGTCTGCACGTCGAGCTTCATGTTCGACTGGTCGGTGTAGTACTTGAGGTTGATCGTGGCGGTCTTCGCTGCGCCTAGGACCCCCTGGTAGCCCGCGAACGCCTTGAACTGCACGAGCTGGTTGAACTTGTAGCTCGAGATGTCGTACTGGCCGGCGAAGGCGTGGGCCTTCACGATGGCGTCGTCGGTCGTGATCTTGTCGGCGGAAAAGACCTGCTCGTCAACGATCGGGGCCGCAGGGCTCGAGAGGATCTGCGGGAAGACCTGGTCGTTACCGCTCTTGAGGTGGAAGACGACGGTCGTCGCATCCGTTGCGTCGACGCTGGCGAGGTTGCCGAGCAGCGACGACGGGCCGTTCTGGTCCGCGATCTTCACCATGCGGTCGAAGCTGAACTTCACGTCCGACGAGGTGAGTTTGTCGCCGTTGGCGAAGGTCAGGCCCGACTTGAGCACAACCGTATACTCGGTCGGCGTCGTGTACTTTGCGGACACCGCGATGTCCGGCTCGACATCGGAGGTGCCCGGCTTCGAGTTCAAGAGGAAGGGGTAAACCTGATTCATGACGGCAAACGAGCCGTTGTCATAGGAGCCCGCCGGGTCGAGCGACGTCACCTTGTCCGTGGTTCCGATGGTCAGTGCCTTGGCGGCGGGTGCCGCGCCACCACCCGCCGAGCAGCCGGCGAGGGTGAGTGCAGCGATGGCGGTGCCAGCGAGCACGGCAAGCGTTCGCTTGCGAATAATGGATGCGGATGTCATATCCGTTTGCCTCTCTGTGAAAGCGCACAGTGGTCCGTAATTTATGCGGACCACACGTTGCTGTATGAGTCCTTGGTAACACAAAAACGGGTCCAGGAAGACATCGAGGGAGCCATCCGACGAATGTTTATGTATCCGCAACATCGGGTCAGTCGGTGCGAAGGGCCCGGCGTTCCGATTCGACGGCGACGATCTCGACCTGGATCGCGCGGTATTTTTCGGGCTCGCCCGCGCCATCCGTCCGTTGCATCTGCCCGAGGAGATCGGCTTTGCGCCTCAGCAGGTCGCGCTCGATGATGTCGGCGACGACAGCTTTGCAGTAGATCGAGAGGTCACGGTTCGGCTTCTCCGGCAGCGGCGCGAGGGCGAGTTCCCTCACCAGGGTGGCGAAGGGAGCTGGCACCTCCGAGGCCAGGCGTTCGAGCCATCCGGATGTCGCGAACGCCTCCATGCTCACCGCGATTCCATCGCGTACGACGGCGAGGGACGGGTTCGAGTAGACCACCTGGCTCGCACGTTCGACCAGTTCGCGGCCAACCGCCTCCGGCTGCTGGAGGATGGCCATGAGCGCGTCGCGTTCCAGCCGCGTCGCCGGATCGGTTGGCAGGTGCACCAGGGATGGCCCCTGCTCCTGGGGCGGTTGCGGCCGCTGCTCGTTCGCCTGCTGGCGATTCGACGGCTGGTCCGGCACCCTCCCCCTGGCGGATGCCACGGCTCGCCCGACCTCGGCCGGATCCATGCCGAGCCAGCCCGCGAGGTTGCGCACGTAGCCGACGTTGAGCGCCTGGTCCCGGATGCCGGAAACGACCGGCGCGGCGGCCCGCAAAGCCGCGACGCGTCCCTCCACGGTGTCGAGGTTGTGCGAGGCGAGGACCCGGCGGATCATGAACTCGAACATCGGCTTCTTGCTCTGGATGAGACGGCGCACGGCGTCGTCACCGCGGTTCAGCCGCAAATCGCAGGGATCGAGTCCGTCGGGCGCGACCGCCACGAAGGTCTGCGCGGCGAAGCGCTGCTCCTCGCTGAAGGCCCGGCTCGCCGCCTTTTGGCCGGCCTCGTCGGGATCGAAGGTGAACACGACCTCGCCGACACCGCGCGAGTCGGCATTGTCCACGTCGCCGAGCATGCGACGGATGACCTTGATGTGATCGACGCCGAACGCGGTTCCGCAGGTCGCGACGGCCGTGGTGATGCCGGCCAGATGGCACGCCATGACGTCGGTGTAGCCCTCAACGACCACGACCTGCCTGCCGCGGGAGATGTCCCGTTTGGCGAGGTCGAGCCCGTAGAGCACCTGCGACTTGTGGTAGACCGCCGTCTCCGGAGTGTTGAGGTATTTTGGCCCCTGGTCGTCATCCAGCAGCTTGCGCGCTCCGAAGCCCAGCGTCTGGCCCGTCGTGTCTCGGATCGGCCAGACCAGCCGTCCGCGGAAACGGTCGTAGGTTCCCCGATCGCCCTGACCGACGAGGCCGGCGGCGAGCAGCTCCGCCTCGGTATAGCCGAGGGTCGTGAGGTGTTTGCTCAGGGCGTCGTAGCTCTT
>JAODMH010000042.1 GCA_025465035.1 Microbacteriaceae bacterium
CGGAGTCCGTGATTTTCAGGTCGGCTTCAATAGTGAGATCGCTCGCGACCGCGCTGTTGAGGCGCAGCCCATCTCCGGTTGCAGTTCCACGCAGACCACCGGCCACCTCCGACCACGAACCGGACAGGTCGGTCCAATTCGCTGGCAAGTTGTTGGCAAAGGGCGACAGAGTGAGGTTTTGAATGATGGAGCTACCGTTCCACATGTTCACGCCGACGTAACCCGAGGCGTACAGGCTGTTGTGCGTGCTGATCACCGGGGTCGTACCGCCGTTGAGATACACGTTGATCGCGTCGCCAACTGCTGTTACTCGCAAGTGATAGGTCGAGTTCACTGAGATCGGTTCACTCGCGGTCAGAGTCGTCATTCCTGGACCCCACAGGCTGACGCGTTGCTGGGTGTAGTCGATGTTCGCCGCGTAGAACTGAGTAGCGGCCGAGTTTGCTCGAAAAATGAGCGACGCCGCACCCGCGGTAGTTACCTTGACGTCCGCTTCCAACGACAGGTCCGCGGCCTGTTGGCTATTGAGTCGGAAGCTGTCGCCCGTTGACGTCCCCTGCAAGCCAGACGAGACGTCTGCCCAGGTTCCCGAGATCGTTGTCCAGGCCCCGGTGAGGTTGTTCGCGAATGTGGACACGGGGACCACGAAGTTATCGAGGTTGATATGCCCCCACCCGCCACCGGAGGAGTCAACTGCCTTCAGGTAGACAGTGGAGCCGATCCAGTCTCGGGCATCGAGGATGACCGTCGAGTACGCTTCGGTGTCCTTGCCTGTGGCGCTCATCAGCACCGCGTCGTCTGACGCCCGGCGGAGCTGAAGCGCCTCGTTGGCGATGTCGCTACCTGCACCGATCATGAAGCTGATCTTCCCATCGCCCCCGAGCAGGAAATTCGGTGTTCGCATGGAACCCTGCGGGGTGTCGCCGCCCGTCCCGGCGAAGCCGAAGTAGTGATAGCTGCCGTGTTGTCCGAACGCGACTCCGTTCTGGGCTGTCTGGGTGGTCACATGCGCGTTATCGAAACCAGATCCCGTGGACGTCCACCCGGCGAGGTTGCCCGACTCGAAGTCCGCGTTGGCGATGTTGGTCGTTGCTCCGGGCGCCGGTGGAATTGGATACCCGGCCCCCGTCGCGATCGTGGACACCTCGTAGCGGTATTCGTTCCATGCACCGGATGCCGACGTAGGCGTGATGGTGATCTGAACCGAGGACTTTCCTGCGGTGTAGCTCGAGGGAATCGCGAAGTCGCTCTCTTTCCACGCGCTTGATGTGTTCCCGCCGACTACCCTCCAGGTTCCTACGATTGATCCGTCAACCTTGACCTGCGCCTCCTGGATCGGCACGGATTGATCGAATCGTCGCCGGAGCACTATCCCATCGTTTGCGGAGCCGATCGCTGCTGTGAATTGCGAATGACCCGTGATGGCTCGGCCGTCGTCGGAGACGTACGCGTCGCTGTAGTCGCCCTCGAAGGCGTTCGTCTCGGTCACCGGCAGAGAACCTCCGACGGTTGTGTAGCCGTGAGCTGACTCCGAGGTGGAGTTGCCTACGTCGATGAGGTCCGTTCGGACTGATCGTGGCGTCGGCTTGAAGTAGTAGTACACAAGCGTGCTGAGGGCGGCCATGGGCGTTTCGTCGACAAAACCGTGTTCCTGACTGATCCGAATGTGATTCTTGAAGTCGATCTTGTCTTCCAGGAACAGTCGGTGCCATGCCATCTGGATCGTCCAGTTGGTGGAGTCGATTTGAGTGGATTGCAATGACGACATTCCGTGAGTCGGCAGCGAAATGAATCCGTTCTGCCAACCGAATCCGGCGTTCGCTTGGTCTTCGATGCCCGTGCCGTAGTACGCCGGGGTGCGATTCCCGTCTGTATAGATCCTCTCGTCGCCCTCGACCCAACCGAAGTAGAAGCCGTTGTGCGGCAATACCGGTGCGTAACCGGGTACGGGAGGAAAGTACTCGTTCTGGGACAGCGGACTCGGCACGCCCTTTGCGGACATGACGACGCCGACGACCGCACCCGCACCGTCGCGATCGAGGAGCGTTGCATCGTGATTGTTCGAAGCATCGACCGATTGCGAACGGTACTCCGTCGTGAAGTAGCCCACGTTGTCGAACGACCCGGGTTGCGATTTCGTCGCAATGGAATACGTGATCCCGTTGACGGCAGATGGTCCGGTTTCAGACAGCGTTATCTTCGCATGGCTCTGAAACGGCATGGGGAAGTACATATAGAGGTTCTCGGATGAATCCATACCCACCATGAGCGTGAGCGGAGCGTTCGAATAGCCGTATTGCCCGATTGCGAAGAAGCTGCCCAGCGGGCTATCGACCGCCGGCGTGGTCGACCCATCCCAATACATCTTGATCGTGAGTGAGTTCAGGAGTGCCGCGATCGCCGGATCGTCCTGGTAGTAGAAGGTCTGCGTACCGCTGAATGTCTGTCCGACGATCGAATAACTGTGGGCAGTTTCAGAGGATGAAGTGCCGACATCCACCGAGTCGGTGAGAACCTGGGCGCCGCCGACCGTCGAGTCGACCCAGTAGTAGAACTCGTTCCAGTCGATGTCCGAGCTGATGAATTTGATCTGCACGGAAATGTGGGACTTTCCGTTGGTCAGTGCCGACGGAATCGTGAACGTACTGTCACCCCACTTCGTATAGTTGGCGGTTCCGGCTGAGCCCGGATCGAACCACGTTCCAGCGTCGGAGCCGTCCACCCACACCTCCGCCTTCTGATTGGCCACACCGTCGTCGTGCCGTCGAGTCAGCGACACCGACGTGTTCGACGAATTGATGGCGACCACAAATGACGACTGGCCGGTTGCTCCATTGAACGCCCGCCCGTTGTCGGTGAGCGATGTCGTGCGCGAACTGATGCCAGGCACGTGCAGCTTCACGGATGAGACCGAGGCCGGTCCGTTCACGTCGAGCAGCGTCGTCGACCCCCCTGCGGGAACGTTCGCAGTTCCGCTGGTGGTCGAGTTGCCCGTAACGCTTTTCGGGTCGGTGCCTACGTTGTTCCAGAGCGCGCGGACCGCCGAGCTGTCCTGACTTCCCGACTCGGAACTCGTCCAGGTGGAAACCACGGTATCCGAGGTGAACTGCTCGTAGTTGACTTGCAAGTACTCGTTCATGTTGCTGTGTTTTTGCAGAGCAACCGTGACCGAGCCGGCGAACAGCATCGGAAGGTATGAAACATATCCCCCGCTCGAAACCGCGGAGTTCATCACGAGCGGGGCTCGGAACGGCGCGTTTGTGCCCGAGAAGAAATCAGTCGCCGCCATGTCGATGCGAGGCGTCGTTTCCCCGTCGAAATATATATGGATTCGATCCGTAGATTGAAGGTTCGTGGCCCAGATGCGAGTTATTTCCCCCGGCCCCGCCAGGTCCGCATAAATACGATCGGTCGTCGTCTCGTATTCGAAGCCGGAGTAGTCGTCGTATCCACCATTCCGCTGGAAGGTGCTCTGCATGCCGGTCTGCGTCTGAGCATCGAGAACGGGGAGCTGGTCGAGAGCGCTCATCGACGCCAATGCGTGCGGTGCCGTGCTCGCAGCTTGCGCGGGAGCGCTTGCGCCCAGCACGGACGACACGATGGCGATCAGGGCCAGCGCCGCAACGCGTGGACTTTTCTTGGTAAACATGGTTTCTCCATCGAAACGTTCACTCAACAATGCTGGCAATCAGGTCCCGAATCCATGTTCTGTATGATCGAAACGTTTGCGCGAAATCATCCTATTGATTAGTCCAGCTGGCCACAAGACGCAGTTGCTGGACGGTCGGCCCTGCGACGTCGCTCGGCAGAATCATCCTGACCGGACTATCTGGTTGTCGCGCCGGGTCTCGACGACGGGACGGCAATCTCGCCAGAGTAGGGCGGAGAAGCGCCATCTCGACCCACAGTGATCGCGGCCGATTCGAGCGCGGTTGCGACGATAGATTCAGCTGCATCCAGCGAAAGAGTTCGTCCCACGACCGCTTCCCGATTGTGACCGGCCAGACATCCGAACAGCAATCCAGACATGAACGCGTCCCCGGCACCGATAGTGTCCGCTATGTCGACTGTGGGCGGCACCAGCTCGAACGAGTGCGTCGGCGTGCGCACTATGCACGCTTGCCCTCCGCGAGTGATGACGAACAGTGACACCCCGCGCTCGATGTATTCATCGGCGATCTGCGCATGGCTGCGAGCGGGGTAAAGCCAGGCGGCATCCTCATCGCTCATCTTCAGGACATCGCACACCCCAGCCAGCCGCTCTACGCGTTCGACGACCGCGGCCCGACCGCCGATGACGCCTGATCGGATGTTCGGGTCGAAGGAGACGAGCGTGGCGGGATCGGCAGCCTCGAGCAGTTCGAGCACGCGCCGCGAACCAGGCTCGAGAAGGGCCCCGATCGACCCCGTGTGCAGCACATTGACGGATGCGGGAATGGCCAGCTGCGGTGACCAACGGATGTCAAAACTGTAGTGAGCCGAACCCGCTTCGTCGATGGTCGCGGTTGCAGTTGACGTGGCGACATCCGCAACGGAGCCGCGCGCGACGTTCACGTGCGACTCGGCGAGGTGGCGCGCGACCACACCGCCCAGTCGGTCGGTGCCGAACTGGGTGAAGAGGGTGGTTTCGACCCCGAGGCGCGCAAGTCCGACCGCAACGTTCATGGGACTTCCGCCGGGGACTTCCCGCACGACACCGTCGGCACCTATTATCCGGTCGACAAGGGACTCGCCGATGACGGCCGCAGTACTCATCGTATTAGTTGCCACAGCTGGACCGCCCCGGTCGCAACGAGCTCCACCCAGTCGCTCGACGGGCTGACGGGCATCGCGAACACGCCCGACCCCGTCGAAATCTCCAGGGCGGGCCCATCCACGATCACCCGCACGGGTCCACCGGAGAAAGGCATTGACCACGAGTCGTCGCCCCGTTGAATCAGGAGCACGTCACCATCGTGCGTGATGGTTGCGAGGGCCGTAGGGCCGGAGCTGACGGTGAAACGATTGCCGACATTCGGGTTCCAGATGCTGTCGGCAGCGAGGCCGCCGACCCTTGACGAGTTGACATCTCGACGATAGTTTTCGAGCCCGGCGTGCGGTGAGGCCACGAGCGTGTCTCCCACAAGCGAGAGAGTGTGAGGGACGCTGTGCGCGCTGGCCCAGCCGGCGTCACGATCCTCGACGTGGCGGAGCCAGAAGGTGAGCGACGGCTTGCCATCAGCATCGCGAAAGAACGAAGGAGCGTAATAGCTCGGCCCGTAGCTGAGACGGCCCCACGTCGTCGGAGTGAAGGTGCCGTCGACGTAGTCGCCCACGGCGTAGATCACGTAGTGCAGAACATCCGCGTCCCACACGGAGGTGACCATCACGTGCCGTCCATCCAATTCAAAGAGCTGAGGGCATTCCCACAGTGCTCCTGTCCAGACCGGCTCCGTCTCAACCGTGGACCGCTGCACCGCGATTCCGTCGTATGCCCATTCGGCGAGGTCGCCCGACGAATAGGAGAGGGCCGTCGCGGTGCCGTCGGCGAGGCCCGCGCCGACGAACATGCGCCAGGTGTGCCCATCACGGAAGACGAAGGGGTCGCGGTACGCGATGATGTCGAGAGACGATGGCGCTGTCGCTACCACCGCATCCTTGCTCCACGTGAGCCACGAATCGTCGTCTGGGTGCGCCCGCCGGACTCGACCGACGCCGATGTCGGGCTGCACCACCGAGGTGTAGAAGATGGTGGATTCGCCTGCGTCATCAGTGACCAGGGACCCGGTCCAAATTCCATCGTCTCCGTCACCGGGTGCTATTGCAATCGGCTTCGCTGTCCACTCGAACAGGTCCGACCCGATTGCATGACCCCAATGGCAATTCGGAGCCCAGACCAGGCTGTCCGGAACGTACTGATAGAACAGGTGATAGTTGCCCTTGTGGAACGTGATGCCATGAGGGTCGTTGATCCACCCGCGCTGTGCCGTGAAGTGGAACTGCGGCCGCGTCACGCCCCAGCCTCCGCATCGAAGCGGGCGCGGATGTCGCGGGCCTGGGTCACGTTGCCAGACTCCCACTCGTCGATCTCGCCCCGACGCTGCTTCCTCATCGCGTCGCGAGCCTCGATGAAGCGCTCCATCCGCTCGGCAGCGCGGGCTCGGGCGGCCGTCTGCTCATCACTGAGCTCGGGGAGAGGCGCCTCGACCACGCGATCGATCGGGCGCAGGGGCAGTCGCTGTTCCACGGGCGCGATGGTCAGCGTCGGAGAGGGCAGGGTCTGATACCAGTACGCCGTCGAGGACCAGTCGTCAGAGAGATGGTTGCCATGGCCATGTTCGAACGTGACCTTGATGCGCTTGGAGAAACGGATCGGGTCCGCCATGTGGAAACGATAGCTGTGGTGGAAACCGGGCACATTCTCCTCGTGCACCATGGTGCCGTTGAAAAGGTACGCGTTGTTCTGCATGCCCCATGCATGGCCGAAATAGTCTTCCATGCCGGTGCCATGGAGGCTCGGTGGCCACGTGTCGTCATCGATGAAGATCATGTCGTCGCCTTCGCCCCACCATGACCCCTGGAAGTGACGCACCGCGAGGTTGCAACCCACGTAGTGCCCGCGTCCCTCGGTCTCGAGGACCACGTAGTTGTCCTCGCCGGTCAGGTTCGGGATGGTCGTCTCGATGCTGTTCGCCTGAAGGTCGGGACCCCAGCCTTGATTGGGCAGGGCCCGGCGCCAGTGGGCGTGGAAGTATACGGTCTCTTCCGGCAGGGGCTCGTGAACGAGTTCGTAGTCGATGTAGAAGTACTGGAGATAGGGGATGTCGTTCTGGTTCTCGACCACGATGCGGGCGCGCGAGTTGAACGGCATCCTGAAATAGCTGTTGAATGCGGCGCTGCCGCCGAAAGTGTTCAGCTCGGGCTCCTTGGCGGACACCGAGAGCGGCAGTGAGTCGTATGAGCCCGAGAGCGAATTCATCAATCCGAAGAAGTCTCCGAGCGGTGCGATCACGCTCGGCGTCTCCTGATCGTCCCAGTACATCTTCAGGACGATCTTGCGGTAGTAGTCCGGGTCATGCACCTCCCAGCTCACTCCGAGCGCGTTATGGATCTCCAGCATCGGGACGCCCACGACGGCCGGGTCGATCTGACCAGGGCCAGGCTGAATACGGGATGACTGCGTCATCCAGATGTGGGTGATGAAACCCGGACCCTGGATGTCGGCAAGCACCCGCTCTTCGCCTGGCATCACGATCCAGTTGTCCCGGTTGCGTCCCGTTTGGTCAAAACTCGAGGCCCGAGCAGTGCGGGAATCGCGACTCACGGTGAGGTCGCCGAGGAGGCCGCTCGGTTGATAAGTGTTGTTCATCGGGGCTCTTCCTTGAGTATCTAGATTCGTCGAAACGTTTGCGCAACAGATGCTAACTGGCATAGTTGATCCTGGCAACTTCGTACGGCACAGAAGCCGACGCAGTACATTCCAATGGCGCTGCCGTAGGCGGTGCCACGACCACCCGGCGCGACGAGGAATGAGGAGCGAGATGGCAACGATTGTCGAAGTGGCCGCACTTGCAGGTGTGTCGACGTCCACGGTCTCGCATGTGCTCAATGAGACGCGTCACGTCGAGCCCGCTACACGACGGCGTGTGCTCGAGGCAATCGAGAAGACGTCGTACCGCCAGGACGCGCTCGCGCGGGCAATGCGACGCTCACGGACCGACAGCATCGGACTGGTGATCCCCGATGCCGGCGAGCCGGCGTTCGCCGAGATGGTACACGGCGTAGAACATGCGGCGGCAAAACTCGGGCTCACCCTCCTTCTGTCCAACTCGGCGGAGAGTGCGGAACGCGAGTCGAAGGCCGTGCGCGTGCTGCTCGAGAGACGAGTCGACGGGCTGATCCTCGCTCGATCCGCGAACTCCTCCCGAGACATCGTTGACGACCTGAGGGGAGAGAACGCAGCGGTAGTTCTTCTGGACCGCATGTCGCCGGACTCGCCCTTCGATCAGGTGGGAACTGAGAACCGTCAGCCCATGCGTTCATTGGTCTCACACCTCGCAAGCGCGGGACATCGACGAATGGTCCTGGTGGCGGGCGACATGCGAGTGCCGACGCTTCGTGAGCGAGCGGATGGCTTTGCGATGGGCATCGTCGAAGCCGGCTTGGACATCTCAGAACAGACCGTCATCGCGTCTGATCAGACGGACCCGTCGCTCGCCGAAGCAATAACGCGGGCGGTCTCCGACCCTCGACGGCCGACGGCCTTCATCGCGTGCAGCACCGTTCTCGCCGTGGCGACACTCGAACGGGTGAAGGCGGCGGGGAAGGCCATCCCGCGCGACTTCGCGTTCGCCACCTTCGACGGATTCAGTCACTCCGATCTCTTCGAACCGAGCATCACAACCGTGCGCCAGCCGGCCTTCGAGGTCGGTGTGGCCGCGGTGGACCTCCTCAAGGACCGCCTTGCCGGGTCCACCTCTCTCCCTCGAACCGTTCACCTCGCGCAAACCATCGAATACCGTGACAGCACTGGTCGCTTTGAACTCGCTCGGTGATTCGGCGACGCGTCCCGTTCATCCGAACCACTCTTCATCGTTTGGTCGCCCAGCTTGACAAGCCAGAGCAAGCACGTTTACCGTACCTGATGAGAGACGCGCAAACGTTTCGATGAAACCGGACCACGGCGGCAAGAACGACCCGCCCCCATCAATGGAGATGAAATGCACAGCACGCACCATCTGAGAAGGCTCACGGCGGCAGTCGCAGTCGTCGCCGCAGTCGCCCTGTCGATCGCGGGATGCTCGACGGCGTCCTCCGGCGGAGCGACAAAGATCAGCCTCTCGATGCAAAACCCGAACGTGAAGACGGCGGACCCGGCAACGTGGGCGATCGTCCACGCGTTCGAGAAGAAGAATCCGAACATTACCGTCACAGTCACCGGGCAGCCTGTCGCACAGCACCTACAAAACCTCTCGGTCGCCGCGCAGAGCCACACGCTCCCTGACATCTTCTGGATCTACAAGGCGACCGCCGAGCAAATGAACAAGTCCGGCTATCTCATGGATCTTGCGCCGATGCTCAAGGACCTCGGCCTCACCGACAAGATTTCATCCAGCACTCTCGATAACTTCTCCACGGGCAAGGTCACGTATGGGGTCCCCTATCAGGGACTCCTTACGGGCATTTGGTACAACGAGAAGATCCTGAGCGACAACGGCCTCACAGTGCCCAAGACCTTCGATGAGTTCCTTCACGTGGCCGTCACCTTGCACGCCAAGGGAATCACCACGCTCTCGGACGGCGCCAACCAGTCGTCGTTCTCGGTGTGGTCCTTCCTCGTCGACCTGGATCGATACGGCTGGGAGAGCAAGTATCAGGCGATACTCGCGGGCAAGGCGAGCTATGACAATCCAGATTTCATCCGGTTCTACGACAGCATCGCAAAGCTCCGGGAGGCGGGCGCATTCCCCTCGAACGTGACCACCCAGACCTACCAGCAAGCGGTGAATGAGTTCACCAGCGGCAAGGCGGCAATGCTCGACGCCGGCATTTGGGCATCGAGCGCCATCCAGGATTCCACCGTCGCCCCCGATGCCGGTTTCTGGGCCGGACCAACCTTCTCTGACGGAGTGGGCAAGCAAGACATCGTCATGAATGTCGCCTCGGCCCCATTCGCGGTGAGCGCGGACGTCAAGAAGGACAGCGCGAAGAGTGCTGCGGTAAAGAAGTTCATCGCGTTCTACTACAGCGATGCGGCTCAGCAGTTGCTGGTGGACAACGGTCAGCCGCCCGTGACGAACTACACGCCCAAGCTCGACGCCACCAAGCAGAGCGTGCTCAAGGGCGCGCTTGAGGCATCGACCGCGCCGGGCCTTACAAGCCCGCAGACGCAGCCCGACCTTGTGGTGTCGACCGCCGTTGCGAGCGCCATGTATGACAGCATCTATGGCGTGATCGAGGGGCAGCTCACCTCGAAGCAAGCCGTGGACCTGGTCCAGAAAGCGATCGACGCAGGCAAGTAACGTCGTAGCGATACTGATCCGCCGGGCGTTTTCGCCCGGCGGATCATCCATGACCGAAACATACTGAACGGAGGATGGCATGGTCTGGCTCAGCTCACGCTGGAAGATCGCCATCATGGCCGCACCGGCTCTGATCGTCTTCACAGCGCTGATCGTGTATCCGGTGATCTACTCCGCCGGCTACAGCCTCACTGACTTCGCCGGCTTCGGCGATCCGGCATTCGTCGGATTGAAGAACTACATCGACCTGGGCAACGACCCGTTCTTTTGGTCCTCATTGAGGAACACGATCATTATTCTCGTAGTGAGCCTGGTGATCCTGGTGCCGGGATCGTTCGGCCTTGCGCTGTTACTTCGTCGACGTTTCCCCGGCGGAGGGGCACTGCGCGCCCTCGTCTTCGCACCGGTCATCATCGCGCCGATCCTGGTTGGACTTATCTGGGTGTTCATCCTCGACCCCAAGATCGGGCTCCTCGACCGGCTATTCGGTGCGCTCGGGTTGCCCCAGCCCGAGTGGATCGGCGGCAACGTACTGACCCCATACTCGGTAGCACTCGTTTTCGTCTGGGGCAGCGTGGGTTTCGCCATGACGATCTTCTATGCGGGGCTCCAGCAGCTGCCCACGGACATCCTCGAAGCGAGCTCGCTTGACGGCGCGAGCGGCTGGAAGCAACTCCTCTACATCACAGTGCCGCTCATGAAAGAGAGCTTCGCGATCGCGACAGTACTTCTCATCACCAACGTGTTCAAGATCTTCGAGCTCGTCTTCGTTCTCACCAATGGGGGACCGGTACATCGTTCGGAGACGCTCGTCAGCTACATGTACTTCATTACGTTCAACAACCAGCAATACGGGTCTGGAATGGCGCTTGCCGTCATCATCACCGTCCTGGGGGCGGTTGTATCGCTCGGCTATTTATTGCTCCTGAGAGGCAGGAAATCAGCGTGAGTGCCCCCACGTCCCCACTCGGTCGCCGGAGTCGGCGCCGAACCGGAGGCATCGTCGCAGCAATCGCGGCTTACCTCATTACCTTCTTGATCCTCCTTCCGATCCTGTGGATCGTCCTGCTCTCATTCCAGTCGAGCGAGAAGATCCTCTCGAATCCCCTTGACCTGGGTTCACTCAGCTTGCTCAACTACGTGCACACCGTCACGTCGCTCCCGCTGGCTCAGATGTACGGGAACACGATTCTCCTCGCCGTCGTATCCGTGACCATCGGCACCGCGATCTCGTTTATGGTGTCCTTCGCGTTGACTCGCATGATTTTCAGGCGGCGACGCGTACAGTCCGGGCTGCGGTTCTACATTCTCGCCGGGCTAGCCGTTCCGGTGTACATATTGCTGTTTCCCGTCTATCGACTGGACCTGGCGCTCGGAGTGTTCGGGTCATATGCCGCGCTGATCATCCCCTACGTCGGAGTGTCAATCCCTTTCAACACCCTCCTACTTACTGGATTCCTGCGCGACCTTCCGACGGAAATCGAGGAGGCCGCGATCATCGACGGCGCCGGACTCACGCGACTCATTTGGAGCGTTGTGCTCCCGGTGATGAGGCCCGTCATCGCGACGGTACTGATTTTCAATGTCGTGTACGTCTTCAACGAATTTCCCTTCGCCTCGATCCTCATCAACAACCCAGACATGACGACAGTCTCGCTCGCCGTCTCTCAGTTTCAGGGGCAATACAGCGTCGACTACGGCGGAATGATGGCCGCGGCCACCCTCGTGCTGTTGCCACAGCTGGTGATCTACGCAATCTTCCAGAAGCAGGTGATAGCGGGGATGACGATGGGAGCCGTGAAGGGATAGCACCCGTCCGCCTGTCCCATCCTTTCTCGCGCTACATTTTGTACGCATTTCGCGCTGCATTCTGTACGACCCCGCGGTGCCGCGAGCCCGAACGCGGCCGAAGCTCTCCGGCCTGGTCGTGAGTGGCGGCGACCGAATAGCATAGTTATCTTGTAGGTTAATTAGCCAGTTGGTATATTGGCACCATGACCGCATTGAACCTCGAGATCCCCCGGTGACTACCGCGCAACTGGATGCCACGTTTCTGGCGTTGGCGGATCCGACCCGGCGAGCGATTATCGGGCGACTGGCGAAGGGGGATGCGACGGTGAACGAATTGGCGGAACCGTTCGACATGACGCTTCCCGCCGTCTCGAAGCACTTGAAGGTCTTGGAACGGTGTGGACTGATATCGCGATCGCGGCGAGCCCAGTTCAGGCCCTGTCATCTCGAAGACGACGCTCTGCGCCGAGCGGAGACCTGGATCGAGGACAACCGTCGTCTGTGGGCCGAGCGGTTCGACAAGCTCGATGTGCACCTCCGAGACATTCAGCGTCCATCATCACCCGAAAATGGAGCCGACAGATGAGCGGCAATGTCACGCAACCGGGGCAGTTGAGTTTCTTCCGTGTCTTCGATGCGCCACGCGATCTCGTCTTTCGCTGCATGATCGAGCCGGAGCACCTGACTCATTTCTGGGGACCGAATGGCGTGAGCACACCGCTGGATGGCATCGTGGTCGACCCACGCCCTGGCGGGGCATTCGAAACAACCATGGTCAACAATCGCGACGGCAGTGAATATCGAATGCGCGCCGTCTTTCACGAGGTATCAGAGCCCGAGCGGCTTGTCTGGGCCGATGTGGACTCCGGCATGGTCACCACGACGACCTTCAGCGACCTCGGGAACGGACGCACCGAGATCCATATTCATCAGACGAACGTGCCCGAGGCGGTGCTCGCACCCAAAGCGCAGACGGGCTTCCTGACCTCGCTCGACCGGCTCACCGCCTACATCACCCGGCTTGCTCGCCCCCAGAGTCCACACGAAGGAATGACATGACCACAGCACACTCGGCAGACGGCACGGAGATTCGCTTCGACCGGTCAGGATCGGGGGAGCCGCTCATCCTGGTTCTCGGAGCATTCAACGAACGCGCTGCCGGAGAAGCGTTGGCGGCCTACCTGACCGACCATTTCACCGTCGTCAACTACGATCGGCGAGGTCGAGGCGAAAGCGGCGACACGCTTCCGTACGACGTCGAGCGTGAGGTCGAAGATCTCGGAGCCGTGATCAACACTGTCGGGGGCGGCGCGGCCGTGGTCGGGTACTCCTCTGGCGCCGTGCTCGCGATGATCGCGGTCGATCGCGGTCTGCCGATTACGAAGCTCGCCCTGTATGAGCCTCCCTTCCCTCTCGATGGCATGGGCCCAGCATTCTTCACCGGCCTGGCCGAGAACCTTCGCGAAGAGGTGAACCGCGGAAGACGCGGAGAGGCCGTGGAGCTCTTCCAGACACGCGCGGTCGGCATCCCTCCCGAGGTGGTTGCGCAAATACGGCAGGCGCCATTCTGGCCGGCGCTGGAAGAAATGGCCCACACGCTCGAATACGAAGCCCGGATCCTCGCGATCGACTCTGACCTACCGGCCCGGGTCGGTGTGCCCACTGTCGTAGTCGCCGGCTCCGCCAGCCCGCCCCTCCTCACCAACGCGGCGACAACGCTCGCGGGGAAACTGCCCCAGGGGACGCTGCGCACTCTTCGTGGGCAGACCCACGATCTCGTGCCGGAATCGGTGGGTCCGGTGCTGATCGAGTTCCTGGAATCGTAAAAGTGCGAGTTCACCGCCGCGATCTAGCCAGGCCGACCAGAAGTCAGCTCGTCCCAGCGCTGGCTTGAGCCGCCCACAGCTCTGCGAGGGGGCTCGCGTCGAGGTCTGCTAACAGGTCGGCAGCGTCGTCATAAACAGCGACGGCGCCCGCGGTGGTGAGGTCGCCAGCGCCGGTGCCGCCCGATAGGAGCCCGATTGCTCTCAGGCCCGCTCTTGCGGCGGCGATGATGTCCCAGGTGGAATCGCCGACCATGAACGCCGAGCCTGCATCGACACCGCCCTTCTGCAGAGCAACGGTGATGATGTCCGGAGCGGGTTTGGCTTTCGTTACATCTTCTGAGCTGGTGACGGCGAACGTATGGTGGCCGATGTCGAGGACTGCTTGCGACTCCTTCAGTTCCTCCTCCGGGGCGGACGTGGCCAACACCACCCGCACTCCCCGGGACGCTATCGCTGCCACCAGTTCGCGCGCCTGATTCAGCACCTGGAGGCGAGGAACGAATTCTTGGTAGAACTTCGCGTGCAGCTCCTTCGCCTGGTCCTTGGCGGAGTCTGACTCGCCGCCGATCAGCAGGTCAAGCAACTCGTCGGAGTCGGCGCCGATGGCACGTTGGATCCGCCAGGACGGAACCGTCAGCCTCCTCGCCCAGAATGCCCTGGCCCACGCCTCGACATGGAGGAAGTTGGAGTCGACGAGGGTTCCATCGATGTCGAAGAGAACGGCGGAAGGAGACATGGAGACAATGCCAATCGGAAGTTGGGTGAGGGATTGGAGGTAGCTGGCCGTCACCCCGCGGCTCGCCCCACCGCGAGGTATTCGAGCCGTTTGAGGGTTTCGCGATTGCGGTAGTAGATGCCTTCGTTGCGGACCAGCCAAGGAACCATCGCGGCCGGGCCAGCCACAGCATCTTCTTGGATGCGGACTTCGCATCCTTGCGCCGCGGGCCGAACATCGATCACGACGTACGCCTCGCCCGATGGCCAGGCGCGCGCTTTCAGTTCCAGATGCTCAGACGTGCGATAGTCGAGGACCGTGGTGGAGTCGTCGATGAGCAGCGGCCATACGCCGAAGGAATGGCGAATGTTCGAACCCGGATTGGGCCAGTCGGGTTCAACGGCTCTGATCCGCGATGCCCCAACCACCCAACCCGGATAGAGCCAGCCATCGGCGAGGATTCGGAAGACGTCACTTGGCCCGCACTTCATCACTCTGTGATTCGTTGTCATCAGATCCGCGGCTCCATCGGCGGGCATCGGTGAGCGGGGCTCCCACGACTAAGCGCCATTTCTGACCGTGGCGAAGCGCCGTCCCGGGCGGAGTCCGAGCAGAAACAACGTGTCGGCGTACTTTCCACGGAGAGATGGTGCGTTTGTCATGCTCATCAGGAGCTCCATCTACTAGTTGGTTCCCTCCATCGAAGCCCTCGGCCTTTCGTTTCGCGAGAGCTTGACCTCAACAAAAACGGGGCGTACCGCGGACGCGTTCCGGAATGCGAAATGGTGCGGCCGCGCATAGTGAGTGCTCCGCTGGATGGCGGGCTCGATTCCCGTCGCTCCGGTGATCGAAGCGGACCTCGGTCAGATGCGGAGGAAGTCCTCGGTGTTGGGCGAGGCGGCGACGGTTGCAGCTCTCCTGCGTGTTTTGAGTTCGTCGAGTTGTGGCGCGATGATGTCGGCAATATCGCTGGCCCATTTTCGGTAGGTTTGACCGTCGCGCACCCCCAGGGCGTTTGTCGGTTCGACAGCCGGCAGCGGAACGTAGGTTGCGTTTACGGAACCGCACAGCCGAGCGGTTGCGTTGTTCATCTGCAACGCATGAGCCGCAACGATCGCGCCGAGTCTCGAACCGAACCCGGGAATAGTTTCGATCGGCGGAATACCGGTCACGAACGTCCTGGATTGTCCCGACGTCCTCTGGTCGAGGCCGCTGAGGACCGCGAAAAATCGTTTACTCCATGTCGGCAACGACATCAACTTGACCGCGTCATTTGCGCCGAGAACGACCACGATGACATCGAACCGGGATGTATCGATCGCACTCAACACCTGCGGGGCATTGTTGACCGTGATCCGCATGTCCGCGACGAGTTCGACCATCGTCCCCCGTCTCGTCCTGCGGCTCAGTGCTCGGGCCAGCGACCCGGGCAGGGCGATCTGGTTGGTCAGCACACCCCAACCGACGGCCGGACCGGAACCGAATATCAGTATCCGATCGGCGTTCGGTCCCGCCGCGAAGGCCTCCGGCGCATCGCTCGGTCGCGGCACTGACTGACCCAGTCTTTGCTGCTGAATCAGCCAGGATCTCGTGAGCGGTGCCACCACAAGGCGGCGCAGATTATGCCGGTCCACCTACCGAACCACGTGGTGAACTGCTGGTGAACTTCGGTGTTCTCGGCAGGTCGGATTTCCGCAGCCGGCGGATTGGAGGAGCAATTCAGTCCCTAAGAGTGGTAGGTCGAAGATCCCGAGTACCGCAAACGCGACTTGATCTAGGTGCACTTTAGCAAACCTCTTGGTTCTTTCACGTGAGGACGCTCCCATACTCGGCATTGCAGCCGCGCGCTCGCGAACCGGCTCCTGGCCGCACCCGAGTGATGGTCCGAGAAGAAGGCGGCGGAGCCCGAATCACCAACGTTCTTCGGCCAACTCGGACCGAATTCCCCTTATCCCCTCCTCGGCCGAGTGCTAAAATTTTTCATAGTTGAGCCAAACAGACTCAAGTTCAGGAAAGGGGAATTTCATCATGGCAATGTCCTTCGATCCTTTCAGCGAACTGGATCGTCTAACCGGTAATCTGTTCCAGTTCCGCCCAGGATCCCGCTTCATGCCGGTCGACCTCTATAGAGACCACGACCAATATGTCCTCAACGCCGACCTGCCCGGTGTCGATCCAGGCTCGGTGGATGTCGACGTGGATGGACAGTTGCTGACCGTCCGCGCACAACGCACCGCCGCCACCCGCGACGATGTGAAATGGCTGACCCAGGAACGGCCTAACGGCAGCTACCTGCGGCAATTCAGCCTCGGTGCGGGTGTCGACGCCGAGAAGATCAGCGCGAGCTACGACAACGGCGTGCTCAGCATCATCATCCCGGTGATGGACCACGCGAAACCGCGCAAAATCGAGGTCGCGGCCGGCGAGAAGTCGGAGAAACCTCATTCGATCACCGTGTAAGGCCACGCTGATCAGTTGCCGACGCTCGACCGCGGAGGTTCGGCGCGAGTGCGCCATGCGGCGCACAGCGGTCGCGCCAAACCTCCGCCGTCGACGTTGGAGTCCGGCGGTCCTCCTCGACACCTCGACCGATGAGGATCAGTGAGCGCCATCGACCTGTTGAGCGGGCCGCGGGGGCGGCGACTCTGCCTGCGGATCGCCACGTCCAGCAGCGCCCAGGCATGGACCGCCATGCGCTACGCGGCGGAGAATCCCTCGAATACCGCCTTCGTGGACGGGCTGATCAAGACCCTTGACGACCTGGATCTGACCTGGGTCGCTACGACGACCGACGAGCGCGCCCTGCTCGGCCCACTCTCCGAATCCGTCAATGCCGCGAGGTACTGGCAACCCCCGGACGAGGAGGATGACCTCCTGACACATCCCGCGATCGTCGACGCTCTGAGGCCCATCGCCGATGCCGTGGCCACAGCTCCGACCGGCGTGTGGTGGTCGAGCCCTATCGCACTGGCCGAACAGCGGCATGCGGAGTGGCTCGACGACGGACGGAAGACGCCACCATCGCTGGGCGGAGCTGCGTCAAAACTCGCCGACTGGAAAGCCGCGACACTCCTCAACGAACGGAGATCTCCCTCCCCTCGGCGAAAGGTGTCCGCACCGCTTAGCGGCCAATGGTGGTCGACGCCCGCCCTGTCACGACTGCCGACCACGACACGTGGCCTGCCCGACCTTGGCGCAGTGCAGCTCATGCTGGTCGAAGATGGTTTCGGCTGGGAGGACGCCCGCGTCACGCCCCTCGCGGCAAGACCCGGATGCCGCATCTATGAGATCACCGGCCCCGAAGCGTGGGTGGAGCTGGTCGGCCGCTATCCGCTGGACGTGAGCCGGTCGAAGCGACACGACTGGTGGCGCACAACCGGCCGTGACGGAACCTGGGAGGTCCCGGACTGGCAGGCCGTCGCCGCCGACTTCGACGGAGTGCATCTCACTGTCTCCGGCTACCTCTGCACGGCAGGTCGTGCGCTGCCCGTCGAGGGAGCCCACACGCTGCTCGCGGGTTGGGATCCCGACCTGACCTACTGGCTCACCGATGCTCTCTCGAATGGCGGACGCGCGGTGGATTGGCGCCGCGATGACTCCGTCTGGGCGATGCACGTGTCTACCTCAGATACGAGTTGACGATCAAGTCGCCGCGGATCTCGCGCAGTCGATCCAGCAGACGCTCGATGAGCGCGTCCGAGACACCGGACGTCGCGAGGTCGTGTCGCCCGAGCGGTTGGAGCTTGCCGCAGCGGATCCGCACCACTTCCCAGCCGACCGCGCGGAGCATCCGGTCCTTCCTGCGGTCGGTGTCCTCTCGACGACCGACGTGTTCGAGCCCGTCGCGGCCGGTCGTGTCGTACTCGATTGCCACACGAAGTTCCGGCATGACGATGTCCGGCCACACCTCGAGGTGAGTGAAGAACGGACGAGCGACGCGCACGGCGTTGCATCCGAAGTCCACGTCCAGCCGGGCGGTCAACCTTGCTCGAAGATCCCCCTCCGCGGCGGATGCCGGCTTCGGCGCCCATGGGCTGTGGAAGGCTTCTCCCAGCGCGAACCGATCCGCTGCCGCACGAGCGTGATAGCAGATTCGACAGCGTCGCCCGTTCAGTAGCTGCTCGATGCGCGCTTGGTAGCTGCCGTGGCCCACCGGGCAGATCCAGGAGTAACGCCGGCTCACCCCGGTCTCCATCGCAAGGTCGGCCCGCAATCGCGGCGCGACGATCGCGAGCAGCTCGTCACGGGTGACGGGCGCACCGTCCAGACGACGGCAGAGGTAACAGCGATCATCGTCCGGGTCGAACTCGATGCGATCGACGTCCCGCGGATGACCACAGACATGGGGTTCGGCCTCGGTTGCAGCGGTGCGGATGGGGACTCGTCGTCGCACCGCCAGCGCCGCGCACTCCGGGCACCAGTTCGAACGGCGTCGCGAGCGACCGGGACGCTGCCGCTGCTCCTCGGGCGTGGCGACGAAACGATGTCCCGAGTCGCACTCCCACAGCAGGTAGACCTCGGCGACTGGCGGCACCTGACTTAGGCTGACGCCGCCGTTGAGGTCGGGATGGTACTGGCGGATCAGCACCGGATAGCGCTCCCAGTCCGATCGGAACCGCCCGACCGGATACGGCACCGCCGTGGCCTTCGACCACTGGCGTCGTGACCACCACTGCTCGACGTTCTCCGGCACGCGCATCCTCCCTCCCCGGAATCTACGACCGGCCACCGACGACGAGTCGGCTGCGTATGGCTAATCGGCCGCGATCGGTACGGGGTGTCCAGAAGCGAGCGACTCCCGTGCGGCGAGCGACACGGCCAGCGCGAGTATCGCCGAGTCGGTCGGGCAGAATTCGGGATCGCTGCCATTGCGCACACAGTCGAGGAAGTACTCGGCCTGGCGGGCGTATGGGTTGCCTGTATCAACCAGGCGGTTCTCGTTTCGGTCGGCCGTGACCAGCCGGATGGTGTCGTTGGCGGCTGGCGCCGCGGCTCCGGGCGCACCAGCATAGTGATGATCGGCAAGACCGCGACTGCCGAGAAGCTCAAGCGATGAGGCGAAAGAGAAGCCGTCCGGCATCCCCATGAACCCGACCGCCTGCCCCGCCCCGCCGCCCTCGTAGTCGACGGAGACCTCCATCGGCCCGTCCGGGCGAAGGCGTCTCGCGGACGCCGACCGGGGCCGACCGAGGAACAGGTTCAGTTGATCGAAGTCGTGGATGCTGAAATCGACGAGCACACCACCAGATTTCGACTCATCGTGCCACCAGCTCGACGGGCCGGGGACAGCGCTGACCCGCTGGGCTCGCGCGCTCAGAACGGTTCCGACCGCGCCCACCTGCTCGCGAAGAGCGCGGTAGCCGCCGAAGAACCGGACGACGTGGGCCACCATCAGCATCCCGGCGCTCTGCGAAGCGACATCGCGGATGGCCACCGCATCCCGTATTGTCAGCGCGATCGGCTTCTCGAGCAGCACGTTCTTTCCGGCCATGAGTGATCGTATGCCGATATCGGCATGCGTCGGGGTGGGAGTGCAGACCGAGACGATGTCGACATCCGGATCCCGTAGGACGACATCGAGATCGGTCACGAACCGCGCGACCGGTGCGTGCTCGAGCGGCGACCCTGGCGTCGGAGCGCAGACATATCTGATCGCGCTTCCCAGCCCGATCTCGGTCCAGGCCCGGGCGTGGGCGCGCGCCATGCCGCCCTGCCCGATGATCGCGATGCTCGACATGCTTCACACCTCGTCTTTCATGCTGAACTGATACTCGGCGGGGACCGTCCCGTCGACGACCTCGCGCCACAGTTGTGCCATGGCGTTCTCCCCCTCACGCAGGTCGGCCACCTCGATCCCGCCCACGAGGATGCTGGCCGCTCCTGCGATATCCCCCGACAGCGCCAATGCCTGCGCCTCGAGCAGCCTGACTCTCCCCTGCCGGGCGACGCCGACATCCGATCGGGAGATCAGGCTCAGCGCGAGGTCGGCCGCGCCGGCGCGGACCGCGGCTGTCGCCGCCTCGACGAGGAGGAACGCGTTCCCCGGTTCCAGGACGCACGCCCGTCGGTAGCATTCGAGACGGCCCGCCGTGTCCCTCGACAGCAGTGCGAGGCCGCGATGGGCGATCGCACTCTGCGCGATCTCGAGGAAGTCGGAATAGAGCGCACCTGCCTCATCGAATGCGCCAGCCGCGTGCTTCATCACGGCACGGTGCAGGATGGCGTTCGGTTCGTCCGGATGAGCCGCCAGCAGTCCCTCCCAATCGCTCCCGCGGACGAAGGTGGGCGATCCAGCGAAGCTCGCCCCCTCCAGGAGACCCAGCCACGACTGCTGGTCGGCGGTGATGGTCTCGCGCCCGAACGGCGTGCCGGTCTCGTCGATCCACGGACGATGACGGCGACGGGCAGACTCCAGCGCTCCCCATCCGGTTCCGGCGAGGACGCTCCGGTACGGAGCCAGATCGGCAAAGGTACGGGCCACCGCATGGGCCGATTCGAGTGTCCGCTCATCGATGAGGACACCGACGCGCTCGTCGGAGTGTCGCACGGCAGCGTCCCAACTGCGTCCGTGCGCGACCTCCGGATCCACCCGGGCGTTTCCATAGGCCTCGAGCCACGACCACTCCGTCGCCGGCGGCATCTCGAGATGCTGGAACTGGGTCTGTGCCAGGCCCGCCTGGATCTCGGCGTAACGCCCGCCGCCTGGGTTCAGCCATTCCTGCCAACGGTTGCCACCTGCACCCTGACCCCAGACGAAGAGCTTGCGGCCGTGGAGCTGCGGCGTCGACACCATGGCGAGCCCGTCGCCGTCGGCGTCCGCGTTCAGGATCCACCGGCGGCGTTCGGCCGGGAGGTCGAAGAAGAAGTCCCGTGCGCGAGAACTCCTGGTCGGCCAGGTGCAATCGACACCATCGTCGTCGGTCGGAACGACCCGAGAGATCCCGCCATCGTAGTCGCTCGCAAACGCCGTATCGGCCGGCGCAATTATCCGACTCTGCCGGGTCTCGGGCACTGCGGCATTCGTCCACCAGTACATCGGCACGGAAAAGTCGTTGGGGTTCCTCAGTCGGATCGCGACGAAGAGCGCGTCGGAGTCGTCGGGCAACCAGGCATCGATCTGGAACACGACCTCGCGAAGGCGATCGAATTCCCACATCCGCAGAACATCGAGGCCGTCCGGCGTGCGCACCAGTGCCGCGTGCAGCGGACTGCAGGTGGTCGGCGAGTGCCCTCTCGTTCCGATGTTCCACTCGATGCCTCCGGCGAACCAGGCGTTGCGCAGGGCCAGGTTCGCGAACTGAATGGTGTCGGGAGAATGGAGCAGGTGCTTGCCACGCGTCTTGTCGAAGAGCTCCCAGAGTCGCCCACCGAGTTCAGGGAGGAAGACGGCGCGCAGTCGCTCGTTCTCGAGCACGGCCGTCGTCAGGGTTCGGTCGGAACGGCTTCGCCCGTAGCCGTTCTGTTCCTGATAGGGATAGAGATTCGCCGGATTGCCGTAGAGCGCGCCGTCGATGATCTCCTGCGGGATGGCGCCCGTGATGCGATACGGGTCTTCGAGGGGAGCTCCCACCATCGGCAGCGGGTCGTCGCCGCCAAGTTCTGGAAGGCGGAACGTGCGCGACTCGATCCGCACCGTCATCCGGCCACCGGTCCTTCCGCGGTCGATGAAGGCCGCAACTCCGAGACACCCCGCTGAAGGCGGGAGAACAGCTCGCTGTCGATAACCACGCCCGCTCGCCGCAGGCCAAGAATGGCCGCGCCCACCACGCCGTCCGGAACCGCGATCAACTCCACGCCACCCGCTGCCGCCGTCAGCGGCGCCGCGAAGATCGAGGGGGCGACTCGCATTCCGGCGGCGAGCACGCTTCCGCCCAACACGACAGGTCCATTCATGCCAGGGTCCCGTGTGGCAGCAAGGAGCTGGGCGAGCGACCCGGCCGCCGAGGTCAGAATTTCGCGGGCGACCTCATCCTCCGAGGCGGCGAACGCCAACGGTGCGAATCGGGCGAGGCCGATCGGCCGCAGCGCGTAGGTCTCCTCCATCAGCGTGACCAGCGAATGAGGGCGTCCCCGCACGCTGCCGAGTTCCGTCCCGATGTGCAGGGAATCGAGCACCAGCCCGGTCAGCGCCGTGTCGGGGCCGAGACCGTCGAGCGACGCGACCACGGCGCGCATGACCTGGTGCCCGATCCAGTACCCCGATCCCCCGTCGCCCAGCAGCCAGCCGGTGCCTCCGCGCGCGAGCGCCAACCGGCCACCGGTGATGCGCCCGGCGACCGTGCCGGTTCCTGCGATCAGGGCGTAGCCGTCGCTCTCGAAGGTTCCGGAGAAGTAGGTGCCAAGAAGATCTGGCTCGATGACGGGTTCGCCGCCGAAACCGAGGGCGGCGAATCGCTCCGACAGTCGCTCGATGAGCAGCGGTGACACGCTGCCAGCCAGGGCGATGATGGCCGCGGATTCGTGATTGGTCGTGGACTCGTCCCCGGCCACGGCGCGTTCGGCGGCCTTGCCGAGTTCCGTGACCGCGCCATCGACTCCGGATGCCGTTGGATTGCCGCTTCCGGCGCGACCGTAGCCGAAGCATCGTCCGGCCAGATCGAGGACGACGGCTCGCGTGGACGTGCCTCCGGCGTCAATTGCGAGAATCTTGCGCATTGTGATCTTTTCGAAATCTTATGAGCTCAGGCACACTGTACTGTAAGAATAATTTTCGCAGCACTTCGATGAAGGAGAAATGGATTCTCATCATGGTGCCATCCAGCGTCACGACATCGGCCGAGCATGACTCCGCGGTAGCCAACCGCATCCAGTCCCGGCTACCGGAGATGTCGGACGCCATGGCGAAGATCGCCGAGTACCTCCTGGAGCATCCGCAGGCACCTCTCAAGCTGTCCATCGGTCAGTTGGCGGAACAGGCGGGAACCTCCGCGGCGACGGTCACCCGGTTCTGCCGAATGATCGGATACGCCGGATACGCGCCGTTCCGCGTGAGCATCGCGACCGACTTCGGCCGCAGCACGGCGCGTGACTCGTGGAAGACGGACATCGGCCGGGCGTTCGGCCCCGACGACTCTCCGGGGGACGTGCTCAGCACCCTGATCAACGCCCATTCGCGCACCCTGCGCGAGACTGCGGCGGCCATCGACCTGCCGGCCATGAAGGTGATATCGAAGCGGATCGCCGAGAGCCATCACGTCGATATCTATGGCGTCGGCGGCAGCGCCATGCTGGCGGACGAGATGCAGGCCCGGCTCTATCGGATCGGGATCAATACCCACATGTGGGCCGAGGTGCATTCCGGTCTCACGAGCGCCGCCATCCAGAACAAGAACTGCGTCGCCATCGGCATCTCGAACACAGGACGCACCGAGGAGACCATCCAGATGCTGCGCCAGGCCGGTCGAGCGGGGGCACTGACGGTGGCGATCAGCAACAACCCGACGTCGCCGCTCGCAGAAGTCGCCGACCTGCGGATCATCACCTCCGTGTACGAACAGTTCCTGCAGCCAGACGATCTCTCCGCCAAGCACGGGCAGCTGCTCGTGCTCGACCTGCTCTACCTCCTCATCGCGCAAGAGAATTTCGACCGGTCGATCGACAATCTCGCCGCATCGGCACTGGCGGTCTCCACACATCGCCGACCGAGGCGCGCCCCGATCGCCCTCAAACAGAGCCGCGAAGCCCAACCCTCCGCGGAAAACATCTAGGAGCCGAAGTGTCGGAGACCATTACGCAGTCAGAGCTGGTGGACGGCTTCACCGGCGAGGTACTGTCGCGGCTCGGCGAGCTCGCCGCGATCGCGGCCGAGGGGGGCTTCGACGACGCCATCGACGTTCTCGTGACGGCCATCGAGAGCGGCGGTGTGATCCAGGCCTTTGGAACCGGGCACTCCGAGGCCTTCGCCATGGAGATCGCGGGGCGAGCGGGCGGGCTCATCCCGACGAACAAGATCGCTCTGCGTGACGTCGTCCTGCGTGGTGATCTCGGCGTCGATGCGCTCAGCGGAGCCAAACTCGAACGGAATCCCGAGATCGCCGAGCAGCTCTACGCGATCTCCAACGTCGGCCCCAATGACGTCTTCATCATCGCGTCGAACTCCGGCGTCAACGGGTCGATCGTCGGGCTCGCTCTGCTGGCCAAATCCAAGGGTCATCCGGTGATCGCCGTCACGAGCCTCGCCCACACCATGGCCGTCGAGCCCAAGCATGCGAGCGGCAAGCGGTTGCGGGATGTCGCGGATGTCGTCCTCGACAACAGGGCGCCGTTCGGCGACGCCACGCTCGAACTCGCCGGCGGAGTCCCGGTCGGCGCCGTCTCGTCGATCACTGCCGCATACATCGCGCAGGTGCTCACGATCGGCACGGCACAGCGACTGGCGGCGGCGGGGACGACCCCGCCCCTCTATATTTCGGCGAACATCCCGGGCGGCGACGAGCACAACGAGGCGCTCGAAAAGTTGTACCGGAACAGGATCCGGCGCGACGCCTGACAGCTCAGTACGACACATACGGAACACGAAACAAAAGAAAAGTGGAACCAGATCGAGTAGCACAGCCCGTCAACCACGAATGGAAGGCAGTACACAATGACTATCAAGGAACAGCCGCTTCAGCGGCGGGACTTTCTCCGCGGTGCACTTCTCACGGCGGTGTTGATACCCGCCGGGGGAATGCTTGCATCCTGCGTCGGCGGTGGTGGTTCGTCCACCTCCCCGGGCGGCACGGTTACCAAAACAAATCCCTTCGGCATGGCGGACAAGTCGACGGTCGACGCTGTCATCTTCAAGGGTGGATACGGCATCGACTACGCGACCTTCGCCGGCCAGGTCGTCGACAAGCTGCAGAAGGGCTCGACCGTCAAGGTCACCGCCCAGACCAATATCGCGCAAACCCTGCAGCCGCGCTTTGTCGGTGGTAATCCGCCGGACGTGATCGACAACAGCGGAGCGAACCTCATCGGCATCAACACTATCCGTGCACAGCTCGAGGACCTCACTTCCGTGATCAACGCGAAGAACTACGAGGGCACGACCATCAAGGACACTCTCTACGCGGGCGTCATCAAACCGGGCACCTTCGATGGCAAGTTCGTTCAGCTGAATTACGTGCTGACGGTCTACGCCCTCTGGTATTCGGCATCATTGTTCGAGACGAACGGCTGGACAGTTCCGAAGACCTGGGATGAGATGCTCGTCCTCGGCGGTAAGGCCAAGTCACAGGGCAAGTACCTGTTCGGTTGGGGCAAGGAAGCCGCGACCTACTACCAGACGATGGCGATCGCATCAGCGATCAAGGAGGGTGGCGACGAGGTTCGCCTGGCGCTGGAGAACCTCAAGGCAGGATGTTGGTCGCTTCAGCCCGTCCAGGACGTCTTCAATGGAATGAAGAAGATCATCGACGCCGGCTACATGCAGCCCGGTGGCGCCGGCACGCAGTTCACCGCTGCCCAGGCGCAATGGAGCAACGATGAGAAGTTCATCCTGTACCCCTCCGGTGGCTGGATCGAGAATGAGATGAAGACCCAGACCAAGGCGGGCTTCACGCTGACCGGGGCACCAGAGCCCACCGTCACGAGCGGCTCGAAGCTCCCGTACACGGCGCTGCACTCGACGGCTGGTGAGGGCTATATCGTGCCGTCGCAGGCCAAGAACGTCGCGGGTGGCAAGGAGTTCCTGCGCGCCATGCTCTCGCACGACGCCGCGGTCAACTTCGCGAAGACGACCTTCTCGTCGACGATCGTCAAGGGCACAATCCCGGCCGACGGGTTCGGCTCTACGGCGCTCGTGTCGCAGGTCAAGCTGTTGGAGAACGCCGGGTCCGACGTCTTCTCGTGGAACTTCGTCGACCTGTACGGGCTCAACACCGACCAGCTCGTCGTGTGGAACACGTTCCTGCAGGGTGGCTCGGATGTCGCGGCCCTGACGTCCGGCCTGCAGAGCATTACCGACAAGGTTCGCAACGACAGCTCCGTGAAAAAGGTCACGGTCACATGACCGCGGTCGTCCCACCTTCCACCACACCGGGCGGCGGCAGAACCACCGCCGCCCGGCGGTGGAGCCGCCGGGACCTGACCTTCGACAAGATCAGCTTCCTGATCGTGTTCCTGGTGGTTCCGGTGGTCGGCTACGTCATCTTCGTGGTCTCGCCGTTCATCCAGGCGTTCTACTACTCATTGACGGACTGGTCCGGCTTCACGGCCGGCATGAACTTCATCGGGTTGAGCAACTACGGCAAGTTGTTCGCCGACAACATCTTCATGAGGGCCGTCGGCAACAGCATCGTGCTGGTGCTGGTCCTGCCGATCGTCACGGTCGTGCTCAGCCTGATCCTCGCATCGTTGGTCACCGTCGGCGGTCCGAGCAACGGCCCGATCAGAGGCTTGCGCAACTCCAGCGTGTATCGGGTGATCTCCTTCTTCCCATACGTGATTCCGGCTATCGTCATCGGCCTCATCTGGAGCCAGGTCTACGACCCCAGCCACGGCATCCTGAACGGCCTTCTCACGGGAATCGGGCTTGACCAGTTCCAGTCATTCGCCTGGCTCGGCGAACAGAGGACCGCGATGATCGCGACCATGTTCGTGATCGTCTGGGGGCTGGTCGGGTTCTATATGGTGCTGTTCGTGGCCGCGATCAAGGGAATCCCGGCGGAGATCTTCGAAGCGGCCAGGATCGATGGGGCAGGACGGTTCCGCACCGCGGTGACCATCACGGTGCCGATGATCCGGGACAACATCCAGACCGCGTACATCTATATGGGCATCCTGGCGCTCGACGCCTTCGTCTACATGGCGGCGCTGAACCCCGGCGGCGGTCCTGGTAACTCGACGCTCGTGATGTCGCAGCAACTGTTCACGACGGCGTTCACCAAGGGCCAGTTCGGCCTGGCCTGTGCCATGGGCGTCGTGCTCGCCACTATCACCCTCCTGTTCGCGGGAGTCGTCTTTCTGGTGAACAGACTCACCGGCGGAAATAACGACGTGGCCGAATGACGAACATCAAAGCTCAGGCGCTGGCCGGCCCGTCGATGTCACTCAGCCGACGCCGGACGAAGTCCACGGCCGGTGACAGAGTGGTCGGCTCGGTGTCGCACGTCATCCTGACCATCTGGTCGCTGATCGTGGTACTGCCGCTGCTCTGGACGATCATGTCGTCGTTCAAGACCAGTTCGGAGATCTTCGCGTCGCCGTTCACCCTCCCGTCGCGCTGGAGCTTCGACAACTACGTGAACGCGTGGACGACCGCCGGCATCGGAAGCTTCCTCCTCAACACGATCGTGGTCGTCTTCGGCGCGCTCATCGTCACCATGCTGTTCGGGTCCATGTGTGCGTACGTTCTCGCGCGATTCCAGTTCCCCGGCAGCCGGGCCATCTACTATCTGATGCTCGCAGGCCTGACGTTCCCGATCTTCCTGGCGATCGTTCCGTTGTTCTTCGTGCTGAAGAGCATCGCCCTGCTGAACACCCTGCCCGGCCTCATCCTCACCTACGCGGCCTTCGCACTGCCGTTCACGGTGTTCTTCATGTTCTCGTTCTTCAAGGCGCTGCCGAACTCAATAGCCGAGGCGGCAGCGCTGGATGGCGCGGGCGAATGGCGCACCTTCTTCGAGGTGATGCTGCCGATGGCGAGGCCCGGGCTGGCAACCGTGGCCATCCTGAACTTCGTCGGGCTCTGGAACCAGTTCCTGTTGCCGGTCGCTTTGAATTCGGACGTCAAGAACTACGTGCTCACCCAGGGCATGGCGTCGTTCGCCTCCCAGGCGGGATACTCGGTAGACTTCGGCGCGCTGTTCGCGGGCGTCGTCATCACCGTCGTCCCGGTGCTGATCGTCTATCTGATCTTCCAGCGTCAGCTGCAGGGTTCGGTGTCGCAGGGGACCAACAAGTAGGTACCTGCGGAGTCGGCGGCTGGCGCCATAATTCGGGTAAGCGCTGCACGACGACGGGAGCACGATGGCCGACCAACTCGAGGTTCTGCGATTCGACGCTCCCGATGTATTCCGCGAATGGTTGGCTGAGCATCAGGACTCCACGCCAGGCCTGTGGGTGACGATCACCAAGAAGGGCTCGCAGGTCGTCAACCTGACCTACGACCAGGCACTGGATGTCGCGCTCGAGTACGGCTGGATCGACGGCCAGACGCGACGCCTCGACGACGACTCCTACCTGCAACGCTTCACGCCTCGCCGCCCGCAGAGTCCATGGTCGTTGCGCAATCGCCGGGCGGCCGAGGCGATGATCGCGGAGGGACGGATGACGCCACGAGGCCTCGCCGAGGTGGAGCGGGCGAGGGCCGACGGGCGGTGGGATCGGGCCTACGAGGGGTCGAGCACGGCGGAGCCGCATCCGGACTTCCTCGCCGCCCTGGACAGGAATCCGGCGGCCAGCGAGTTCTACGCGACGCTGAACAGCCAGAACCGTTTCGCCATCTACTACCGGATCCAGGCGGTGAAGCGCGAGGAGACCAGGGCTCGAAAGATCGAGGCCTTCGTGGAGAAGCTGGCGCGCGGCGAGAAGTTCTACGAGTGACTCGTTAGCGGGATGTCATGGCCACTTCATCTGACGGATACGCCGCCGACTTCCTGCCGATCGACGTCGCCCTGCCCGTGCCCGCCGCGACGAAGGTCGTACGCGAGCTGACCTACACGCACTTCACGGTGCTGCTGGACCCGGATCGCCGCTTCGCCGTCTCGACGGGAGTGAACATCGACGGCGCATCGCCGCTCGACATCGACCGCACCGACGACTGGCATCTTGACCCGCGCGTGCCAGCCACGGAACAAGCAGGCGAAGGCATCTACCGGTCGAATGATCTCGACCGCGGTCACCTCGTGCGGCGCCGCGACCCGGTCTGGGGCGATAGGGCGACCGCTGCGAAGGCCAATGAGCAGACCTTCGTGTACACGAACGCGGCACCGCAGGCCGGGGACTTCAACCAGGGCAAGGAGCTCTGGTCTGGGCTTGAAGACTTCGTACTCGCCTACTCCCGCGCCTACCGGCAACGCATCAGCGTGTTTACGGCGCCGGTGCTCACTGCGGATGACCCGCCATATCGCGGCATCCTGATCCCCCGGCAGTTCTGGAAGATCGCGGCGTGGACCACGGAGAACGACAGTGTGCTCGCCGCGAGCGGCTACGTGCTCGACCAGACGCCCCAGCTCGACGACATCGACCTTGCTGGGGTGCGGGCCACCGCCGGCGATCCACCGCCGCTCGGCCCGTACCGCACCTACCAGGCGCCGATCTCGGATATCGCTGGGCTCACCGACCTCGAACTCGAACAGCTCGTCGCCGCGGACAGGTTCGCGACGGGGACGGCTCCCCACGGCATCACGGATGGCGACCACCCCGCCTGGATCCGGCTTCGGGGACGCGGCGACCTCATCCTGTGACCGCACTTCACAACCCGGGCGGCACTATTCCGCTCGCGAAAGTCGCCATGTGGCCCTCGTCAGCTGCACGCAAGGGCAATTTGGCGACTTTCGAGACTCAGTCGACCCGGGTCTCCTCGACGGCAGTCGGCTCAGTGGCATCGACCGGGTCGTCCGACTTCGGCGACTTCGCGGTGACGCGCGGACCTCGCCCCTCAACGTAGACGGACGGCTCGAGACCGGGATGGCGACGGCCCTGCACGACGATGAGCACCACGCCGAGGATGATGGCGACGAACGATGCCCAGATGTTGGCCGGGATTCCGAGGAAGCCGTCGCTCGTCGGGTCGATGCGAATGGCCTCCAGCCAGCTCCGGCCGAGACCGTACCAGACGAGGTAGACACCGAAGACGCGGCCCCACTGGAGCCTGAACCTGCGCGCGACCAGGAGCACGATGGCGACGCCGATCAGGTTCCAGATGATCTCGTAGAGGAACAGCGGGTGGAAGAGCGTCCCGGCCGGGAGTCCGGCCGGGAACTTCGGGTTGGACGCCTCGATCTGCAAGCCCCACGGCAGGGTGGTCGGCAGGCCGAAGAGTTCGTGGTTGAACCAGTTACCGAGGCGCCCGATCGACTGGGCGACGAGCATGGCCGGCGCGAGGGCATCCGCAAAACTCCAGAATCGGATGCCCGCGACGCGGCATCCGATGAACGCACCGAGCGCGCCACCCAACAGCGATCCGTAGAGGGCGTTGCCACCGTCCCAGATCGCGAAGACGTTCCAGAGGTTGGCGCCCTTGTAGAAGTAGTCGCCGACGTGAGTGAACACGTGGTAGAAACGCGCCCCGACGATGCCGAGCGGAACGGCCCACAGGATGATGTCGAGCACGATCCCGGATTCGGCTCCGCGGTTGCTCAGCCGCCGCTGCGTGATGATGACCGCGGCGACGATTCCGACCAGGATGCAGATGGCATAGGTGTGGATGACGAGCGGACCGATGTGGAACTGCGCGAGCGCCGGGTCCGGGCTGGGAATGCTCAAAGGGATGCGCACCGAATATCGTCCTTACGTTGTATTACCGACCGTACTCAGGCGGGCTGGGAGCTGCCATCCGACGTAATGCCGAGCGCGCTCTTGATGCGGTCCTCGTCCGCGTCGTCCGCCCGAGCGGCCGCCACGTTCGCCTCGGTCACCGCCCGCAGGACCTCTTCGCGCTGGATCTTCACGCCCTTCGGCGCGTCGATGCCGATGCGGACGCCATCGCCGCGCGCGTCGAGGATGGTGACGACGATATCGTCACCGATGACGATCCGCTCCCCCGCCTTGCGTGTCAGCACCAGCATCAGATCAGCCTATCGAACCGCTTTCCAACCAGCCGACCTGGAGACCCAGTTCGTGCACGGTTTTCGGCGTTGTAGTGGAATTGCTACCGATGACGGCGACGGCATCGACGTGCACGGCGACCTGGACGGCCTTCACCCAACGCGCCGTGTCCTCCGGCTTGCGGCCGGCATCCACGGCGACCCAGACCTGATCGGCCTGCAAGAAATGGAGGGCGAAAACCGAGTCATCGTCGAGTCCGGAGCGCGGAATCCCCAGCGCCACGAAGACACTGTGGTCCTCACGCACCCCCGCCGCGCGGGCCGCGAGAGCGCTACGGCGATCGCTCACCCGGAAGAGGCTGTCGTCGGCGATGGTTCCCACGACGCTGAGCGAGCGCGTACCCGCGGCGGCCGACATCTCCCGCGCTACCTCGAGCGCGTCGTTGCCCAGACCGATCACGGCCACCAGGTCACCCGCCCCGGAGAGCGGCGCCTGCCGGAACACCGTTGGGCCATCCAGCGCCGGAACGATCTGGGCGGTGTTATAGGTGAGGTCGGCCATGATCGCGTCGAAGTCGACCGAGTTCGTCGAGAGCCTGGGGATGGCGTCGACCAGATGCGCGCGGGCCTCCTCGGAGTCCGCACCCTCCAGCAGTTGCGCGATTCCGGCCCGTGCCGGGAGGTCGAAATTGTGGGCGTCGCGAGCCGTGCCATCCGGAACGTCCACCTCGACCTCATAACGGCGGTGCGCGAAGAAGCCCTGGATACCACCGCTGGTCACCGCTTTGATCGCGACGACCTTGGGGTGCGGACCGTGCTCCGCCAGGATCCTGGCGTTCAGTTCGTCGAGGGAATGGCCCTCAAGCTGAAATCGATTCGGCGACACGCACCACTCCAACGGTCTCGATGTTCACGTTGGCCGAGGTGACCTCCTGATAGGAGAGCACCGGGAGCCCGCCGGACTGGGCGGAGACGAGACGACGGATGGCGGGCCGAAGCGCCGGCGCACAGACCAGAACCGCGGACTGCCCTGTCGCCTCCACCCGGGAGACGGCGTCGCGCACCGAGGTCAGCACGGCGTCGAGGTTGTCCTGGTCCATGAGGATCTGCGTACCCAGCTCCGACGGTCGCAATCCCTCGAGCATCGACTGCTCGAGCAGCGGGTCGATCATGATCACGCGCAGCGTCTGCTCATCGAGGTAGCGCGCGGTGAGCGCCGGACCGAGCGCCAGTCGGGCGGACTCGATGAGCCCCTCCGGCTCGGTGGAGGCCTTGGCCCGCAGCGACAGCGCCTCGTAGATGCGGGGGAGGTCGTTGATGGGGATCTGCTCGACGAGGAGGCCCTGCAAAACCCTTTGCACCTCGGCGAGCGTCAGCAGGTTCGGCACGAGTTCTTCGACGGCGGAGGGGTTGACCTGCTTGACACCCTCGGTGAGCACGCGCACGTCCTCACGCGTGAGCAACCGCGCGGCATTGCTGGTGATGATCGCCGAGAGGTGAGTCACGACCACGGAGACCCTGTCGATCACCGTCGCCCCGGCAATCTCGGCGCTGTGGCGCATCTCGCTCGGCACCCACTTCCCGGCGAGGCCGAAGACCGGCTCGATCGTGATGTCACCGGGCAGTGAGTCGAGGGCGTCGCCGAGAGCAAGCACCTTGCCGGCGGGGGCGACTCCGCGGCCCACCTCGACGCCGGCGATGCGGATGACGTAGGTGGATGATGGCAGCTCCACGCTGTCCCTTGTCCGCACCGGGGGTACGACGATGCCGAGTTCCATGGCAATCTTGCGGCGCAGAGCACGCACCCGCGCGAGCAGGTCGTCAGAGGCGTCGGAGACGATGTCCACCAGGTCGGGCGCGAGCAGTATCTCGAGGGCGTGTACGCGCATCTGCTCCATGAGGTGCTCGGTAGTGAGCGTCGTGTCGTCCGAACCGACGGATGCCGCTTCCGCCGTCTGCTTGCCGGCCGCGGCCGCGCGCGCCCTGATGCGCTGGGCGATGACCAGCAGTGCCGCGCCGACGGCCACGAACGGGATGATCGGCATACCGGGGATGAACGCCATGAGGATCGCGGCGCAGCCGGCGATGATGAGGGCATTGCGCGACTGGGTGAGCTGGGCGGACGCCGTCGTGCCCATGTCGGCTTCGGCGTTCGACCTGGTCACGATCATGCCGGTGGAGACCGCCATGAGCAGTGCGGGAATCTGGCTGACGAGCCCGTCGCCGATGGTCAGCAGTGTGTACTTACTCACCGCGTCGCCGATCGAGAGGCCGTTTTGGATCATGCCGATGGCGATGCCGCCCACGATGTTGATGAGGATGATCACGATGCCCGCAATGGCATCCCCCTTGACGAACTTGGACGCGCCGTCCATCGCGCCGTAGAAGTCCGCCTCCGCAGAGACCTCCGCCCGCCGCTCGCGGGCCTGGATGTCGGTGATGAGACCGGCATTGAGGTCGGCGTCGATCGCCATCTGCTTTCCGGGCATCGCGTCGAGGGTGAAGCGGGCGCCGACCTCGGCGACACGCTCGGCGCCCTTCGTGACGACGACGAACTGGATGACCACGAGGATCAGGAAGATCACGGCGCCGATGATGATGGAGCCACCGACCGCGACATGGCCGAAGGCCGCAATGACATCTCCGGCGTACCCCTGGCCGAGCACGAGCCTCGTGGAGGCGACATTGAGCCCGAGCCTGAACAGCGTCGCCACGAGCAGAAGGGACGGGAAGACGGAGAAGTCGAGCGGCTTCTTGACGAACATGGTGGTGAGGAGCACGACCAGCGCGAGCAGGATGTTGATGATGATCAGCACATCGAGCACGAACGCCGGGACCGGCACCACGAGCAGCAGCACGATTCCGACGACGCCGACCGGAACGGCCAGCTTCGAGAAATTGCGGTTCTTCATCTCAGATACCTCCGTGGGCGGGTGTGAGTGCGGTCATGGTGTGGGTCCCCTGCGACGAGCCCCTCTTCTTGAGCGCGAGGACAAACGCGAGCACGCGTGCCACCGCGTTGTAGAGCTCGACCGGGATCTCCTGGCCGATCTCGCAGCCAGAGTGCAGCGCCCTGGCAAGCGGAATGTCTTTGACGATCGGCACGCGATCGGTCTCTGCCTGCTCGCGGATGCGCGCGGCGATGACCCCGGCACCCTTGGCGACGACGCGGGGAGCCGACTTGCCCGGCTCATATTTGAGGGCGACGGCGAAGTGGGTCGGATTGACGAGAACGACGTCGGCGTCGACGATCGCCGCCATCATGCGGTTGCGGCTCATGGCGAGCTGACGTGACCTGCGCTGCGATTTGATGAGGGGGTCGCCCTCTGAGCTCTTGTTCTCATCCTTGACCTCTTTTTTGGTCATCCTGGTCCTGGTGCGGTTGCGGCGCATGACCACGAATACGTCGGCGGCGGCGAGGATCAGGCCGGCCGTGACCGCGGATTGCAGCAGCGCGCCCGTGCCGTCGCCGGCCGCCTTGATGAGCTCTGAGGCCGGAAGTCCGCCCGCGGTCATGAGCACCGGCATCAGGCCCTGGATGACGATGAGGAGGACGCCGGCGACGACGGCCGTCTTGAGCAGCGCCTTCACCCCCTGCCAGAGCGCCTCAATGCCGAACGTGCGCTTGACGCCGGCGAGGAGGTTGAACTGCTCGAACTTGCCGGTGAACTTCTTGAAGTGGATGCCGCCCTGGAGCGCCGCGCCGCCGAGAACCGCGATCGTGGTGACGATGAGCATCGGCAGGACGATGCCGCCGATCGACGCCAGTCCGTCCACGAGGGTCTGCACGGCGAGGGCCGGATCGGGATTCTTGGCGAGGTCACCGATGCGGAACACCTGGGCGGAGACCGCATCCGCTCCCGAGGAGATGGTGATCGGGATCATGACGGCCGCGGCGCCGACACCGAGCCAGGCCGTGACATCCTGCGAGCGTGAAAGCTGCCCGTTGGAGCGCACCTCCCTCATGCGCTTCTCTGTGGCCTGTTCGGTCTTTTCGCCGGAATCGGCAGCCATTACTTCACCCCCATCAGCACGCCAACAGCGTTGCCGGTGATCGATTCGACGATGCGCGGCATCGCGACGAACAGCACGGAACCGAGGACGAGCGTGATCAAGATCTTGAGTGGGAAGCCGAGGGCGAAGGCGTTGAGCGCGGGTGCGACCCGGGTGATCAGGCCGAGCCCCGCATCCGCGAGGAAGAGAACGACGATGAGCGGACCGGCGATCTGCAGTGCGGCGAGGAGCATCTGCCCGACCCCGTCGGTCATGGCCTTCGCCGGAGCGGCGAGGTTCATGCCGCCGGCGAGCGGGAGTGCGGTGAAGGTGCGGGCCAGGCCGCCGATGATGAGTTGGTAGCCGCCGGAAGCGAAGAGCAGGGCGATCGCCGTCATGTGGAACAGCCGCGCGAACTGTGCGCCGTTGATCATCGACTGCGGATCGAATGCCTGGGCGAGCTGGAACCCACCGAACAGGTCGATCAGGTTCCCCGCCGATTGGATCGCGGAGAAGACGAGCATCACGAGGAAGCCGAGCATGGCGCCGACGACCAGCTCCGTGATGAGGGAGACGACGAAACCCGCGGTGTCTGGCGAGACGTAGCCCTTCGCCACCTGCGGTGAGACGGCGAGTGCGAGGCCGATCGCGAGCATCCCCTTGATGCGCAATGGGAAGGAGTTGTGCGAGAAGGGCGGCGCGATCACGAGGAAGGCGATCATGCGCACCGAGGCCAGCAGCACGGCCTCGAGCCACGCGAAGTTCAGGGTGATTGCCACGTCAGCCCCCGTTCAGGAGCGAGGGGATCTTCTCGAACATGGCCTGCGTGAAGGAGACCATCTCGGAGATCATCCAGTGCCCGGAGACGAGCATCGCGAGGGCGACGGCGATGGCCTTGGGCACGAAGGACAGCGTCACCTCCTGGATCTGCGTGATCGACTGCAGCAGGGAGATCGCGAATCCAACGACCAGGGCGGTGACCAGGATCGGCGCGGCCAGCTTGGCCGCGATGAACAGCCCCTGCAGGCCGATGTCGAGAACGGCGTTCGGGTTCATCAGCCCCCCTTGTAACTGGTCACGAGGGTCGTGATGATGAGCCCCCAGCCGTCGACGAGCACGAAGAGCAGAATCTTGAATGGCAGCGAGATCATCACGGGCGGGAGCATCATCATGCCCATCGACATCAGGGCGGCGGAGACGACCAGGTCGATCACGAGGAATGGCACGAAGATCACGAAGCCGATGATGAATGCGGCGCGGAGCTCGGAGACCATGAAGGCCGGGATCACCGTCAGCAGTGAGACCGACTCCAGGTCCTTCGGGTTGGGCTGCCCAGCCGCCCTGGTCATGAGCGCCAGATCCTCTTGGCGGGTGTGGGCGAGCATGAAATGCCTGAGCGGTCCAGAACCCGCGGTGAGAGCATCCGTGAAGTTCATCTGTCCGTTGAGGTACGGCTGCACGGCGTGCGTGTTGATGTCACCGAGCACCGGAGCCATGATGAACAGCGAGAGGAAGAGCGCCAGGCCGGCGATCACCTGGTTGGGCGGGATCGACTGGAGACCGAGAGCATTGCGGGCCATCGCGAGCACCACGAAGATCTTGGTGAACGACGTCATCATGAGCAGTAACGCCGGCGCCACGGACAGCAGCGTGATCCCGATGAGGGTGACGATGGATGACGACGGCGCACCGTCAGGACCGTTGATATTCACCGACAGGCCGCCGGTGCCGTCGGGGGACAACGGATTCGTGGGCGGAGTCGGGGCCGGAACGACGGGAGCTGCATGTCCGGCACTCGCGCTGACGAGCGCGAGTGCCACGGCGGTCACCAGCGCGAGGAGCACGATCACCGCGATGCGGGGAAGTCTCCCCGACATCCAGTCACGTCTCGCGAGTTTCATCGGCCGTTGCGCAGCGCCGCAGCCGCACGCTTCCAGGTGGCGGCCGAGAAGATGGAGCCGTCGAAGGCACCGCTGCGCGGTTGGCCGGTCTTCGGGTCGAAGCTCGTGAAGACGGGGGCCTTCATGGAGATGGGGGCCTTCGTGGAGGCCATGATGGTGCCGAAGGCGGCGGCCGAGTCCACCTGCGCCACGACGGGAACCTCGGCCGACTCTGCCGCCGGCAACTCGGTCGTGTTCAGCACGGTCACCGAATGCTCGGTCACGCCGAGGAGAAAGCGCTGACCTTCGACATCGACGACCACGACCGATGCCTTCTGTGCGATCCCCTGGCGGGAGACCACCCTGACGAGTTTCGTCGCGCGTGTCGACTTGGCACCCTTCGTGACGCGCCGCTGCACCACCCAGAGCAGGCCGACCACGGCGGCCAGGGAGAGGATTACGCGCAGCGCGACAAAGAAGGAATCCACTTAGCCGATGCCCTCGGCGACATCGAGGATCTTGGTGATCCGCACCGCATAATCCTGGTCGATCACGACGATCTCGCCGTGCGCGATCAGCCTGCCGTTGAGCAGCACGTCGGCGGGGGCACCGGCGGAGCGGTCGAGCTCGATGACAGCTCCCGGTTCGAGGGCCAGCACGTCGCGCACCGACATCCGGGTTCGTCCGATCTCCACCGTGAGGGCCATTTCGACGCTATTGATGCGCCCGAGCTTGCCGATCATCGATTCCTCCGAGATCGGGCGGGCGCCAGTGACGACACCGTTCTGCCGCACGCGGATGGCGAACCACCCCGTCGCGACTCCGGCGGCCGAGAGCGTGAACACCTCGGTGTCGTCGGCGGCGAAGAGCGCGGTCGCGTCGTCGCTCCTGGCGTCCCCGAGAACGCCGGTGCCGAGCTCGAGCGCCGCAGACTCGAGAGCGGGGCGTAACACGTCGACGATGGAGACGAGTGCCGAATCGGTTCCGGATGCCACGGCGAGCGCCGCAGAATCGACCAGGACCACGGCGAGATCGGCCGACACCTCGCCGACGAACGATGCGACGATCGCGGATTTCGCGACGACCGAGCCACCGTCGAAGGCGGCGGCGGTGACTTCGGCCGTGCTCGGCAACAGTTTCGCCAGGGCCTGGGCGGCGGCGGTACGCGGGTCCAGAACGGTGCTCTTCTTCACGATTTCTCCTCGGTGGTGATGACGACGCAGGCAAGACGGGAGCCGTTGGAACCGACGGCCGCGCGGGCGATCGCCTGGCCGTCGACCATCACGTCAAGCGGACGATGCTGCGGGTGCGGAATGCGCAGCACGTCCCCGACGACCAGCCCGAGGATCTTGCTCGGCTTCACGTGGACGGGGGCGAGCTGAAGAGAGACTTCGACGGGAACTCGGCCGATCTGGGCGGACACGAGTTGCTTCGCGTTCGCGACTGTCGTTGTGGGGTTGGATTCGCCCAGCTGCGGGAGCACCGCCTCCGCGGGGAGGGCCAGGGTGGCGGTGGTCGAGCTGTCGCCGACCCGTATCGCGAACGACGAGACGACCATGAGATCGGATGTCGCTGCAGCCTGGGCGAACTGCGAGTTGTACTGGATTGCATCGACAGTGATCGACGCCACTAGCAGTATTCCGAGCGAATAGCGCAGGTCTTCGAGCGCGTCATCGAAGAGGCGTCGGACGAGCGCCTGCTCGATCTGAGTGAATTTACGCTCCGGCGGCGTCTGGGCCTGATTGCTGCCGAGCATGTAAGACACCCAGGTCAGTGCGGCGGAGGCGGGAAACTGGATGACGGCCTTGGATTCCATCCCCTCGATGGCGCAGAGCACCATTGCCGTCGTCGCGGGAAGACTTGCAGCGTACTCGTCATAGGTCTGCATCGCCACCTGTTCGCACGTCACCTGGGAGACCACACGGACTTTGGCGGTCAGCTGAGTGCCCCACTGGCGGGCGAAGGTCTCGAATGCGAGCTCGAGCACGCGTGAGTGCTCGCGAGCGAGCGTGGTCGGACGGCGGAAGTCATACGGCTCCACCGCGAAGCTCTGCTTCGCAGGCACGCCGATAGCAATGTGTTCCTGGACCGTCACGCAGCAAACTATCGGCCGGTGGCGCTCGCAGGTAAGAGAAAGGGGGCGATCTTGTCTGGGGTCGTCGAGGCACCAGGGGCCACACCCTTGAGCACATCCGGAATGAGTGCGCGCACGGCCTCCGGCGCGTTGGACAGGACGACGATGTCGACGCGGCGATTCCGGGCCAGTGCCTCCGGCGCCGTGCCGGCTGCGAGAGGACGGGAGGATCCGTATCCGACGGCCCCGATCTTCTCCGGCGACACCCCGCCGGACTCGACCATGCGGCGCAACACCTGGACGGCGCGTCCGGAGGAGAGTTCCCAGTTGGTCGGGAAGGGACTCTGCGGTTGGCGTAAGTCGGCATGACCCTCGACCGAGATGTTGTATGGAGCACTGGCGAGAATCGGGGCGATCGTGTCGAGCACGCTCGGAGCGATCCCGACGAGTGCGGTGCTGTTGGGCGTAAAAAAGGTCTGGCTGTCGACGAGCCTGATCGTCAGTCCGCGCTCGTCGAGTTGGAACTGCACAGTGCCAGAAAGGCCGTGTACAGCGAGCGCCGCGCTGATGCTCTCCTGCAGCGCCTTGAGATTCTGCACCTCCTTGATGGCTGCCTGGCCGTTGGCGAAGCTCTGCGACTTGTTGTCGGCCGCGCTCGGCGGGACTATGGTGCCCTGCGCGACGTCGAGCTTCCCGATATTCGTCACCCCGAAACCGGTGGCGAGCGAGTTGCGAAGCTTGTCGAACTTGTTTTGGTCGATGGTGGACATCGCGAATAACACGATGAACATGCACATGAGTACCGTGACCATGTCCATGTAGGACGCCATCCAGCGCTCCGTCGGCTCCTGATGGTGGTCCTCCTCCTCGTCGACGCGGATTCGACGCCTGGCCATCAGGCGGCCTTCGGCAGTTTTGGCAGTGAGTTCTCCGGCACCATCGCCCGCAGCCGCTCGCCGAGCAGCCGGGGCTGGCTTCCCGCCTGAACGGCGAGTATGCCCTCCATTACCAACGTCATGCGCTCGTTCTCCAGGTCGGCGAGTCGGCGGAGGCGTGATCCGATCGGAAGCCAGAGGAAGTTGGCGGAAAGCAAGCCCCACAGGGTGGCGACGAATGCCGAGGCGATGAGCGGGCCGAGCTTGTCCGGCGTGGAGAGGTTCTCGAGCACGTGAGTGAGAGCGACGACGGTGCCGATGATGCCGATGGTCGGAGCGAAACCGCCGAGGGTGGTGAAGAACTTGCCTGCGATGCGGTCTGATCCAGTGCGCGTGGCGATCTCGTCTTCGAGCAGTACACGCAGCTCTTCGCCGTCCATGCCGTCGGCCACGTTCTGTAGCGCCCTCTTGAGGAAGGGGTCGTCGACCGCCTCCGCCTCCTGTTCCAGGGAGAGAAGTCCCTCACGGCGTGCCTTCTCGGCGAGAGCCACGACCTGTTCGATCGTGTCGTGCGGCTTGGCTATCGTTCCGGTGAACGCGTGCGGTACGGCTTTCATCGCCAGGAAGAAGTCCTTGAGCGTTCCGCTCGCGATACCGACGGCGATCGTAGCCCCGAACACGAGCAGCATCGGTGCGGGAAGCAGGATGGCGGAGACAGCAGAGCCTTCGAGCGTGAGCATTCCCAGGAGCGCACCGAAGGCCAGCACGATGCCGATAATTGTCGCGGGATCCATCAGATCTTTCTGGGACGAAGAGGAGCGGCGTGTTTCGTCTCATCGACGTCGTCGACGAGACCCAGCGAACGAGGGCCGGAGAGGTGGCCGCCCGCCGACAATTCGTGGGTGAGGGCGATGACGGTGGCCCGGTAACGGGACACGCGGTCGATCACCTCGGCCATCGATTCGGTGACGATGTACTTGGCGCCGTCGACCATCACGATGGTGGTGTCCGGGTTCGAATGGATGCGCTCAATCAGATCGGGGTTGAGCGCAAACTGGCTGTCGTTCAGCCGCGTTACGACGATCATGAGCGCATCCCTGCTTGTTCAAGAGGGCCCTTCCTGGGCCCTTACACAGCACTATCGGTCACTCGGTCGTCCGCGTAAGTGGTGAGGCGGCATCCGTAGTCCCTGTCCCACCGCAACCCGCGGCGCCCGGCAGCCCGCGGCGCCCGGCAGCTCGCGGCGGAGAAAAAGCGCCGCGGACGGAGATATACCTCCGTCCGCGAGCACGTTCCTCCGCCGCTGGTGTCAGTAATTCCGCCGCTGGTAGGTATCCCCACCGTCGTCGGCGATAGCTCCGCCGCGGCAAGCTCCTCGATGGCTGCTAGCGCTTGAGGTTGGTCAGTTCCTGCAGCACCTCGTCTGAGGTGGTGATGATGCGGGCGTTCGCCTGGAAGCCGCGCTGGGCGACGATGAGGTTGGTGAACTCCTGCGAGAGGTCGACGTTCGACATCTCGAGGGCGCCGCTATTGAGGGCGCCGACGCCTCCCGCCCCCGCGGTACCAACCTGCGCGATGCCGGAGTTGAGGGTCGACTTATAGGAGGAGGCTCCGGCCTTCTCGAGGCCGCCGGGGTTCAGGAAGCTCGCGAGCACGATCCGCCCGATCGCCTGCGAAGCACCGTTGCTGAACTGGCCGACGATCGTACCGTCGGTGCCGATCGAGTAGGTCTCCAGCGATCCCGCGGCTCGGCCGTCCTGGTTGGTGACCGCGACCGAGGTGAGTCCGGCGAATCCGGTCAGCGTGGTCATGTCGACGGTGATGCCGCCGATCGCGAGAGTTCCGCCGGTAGTGAGCGCCCCGTTGGTGAAGGCCAGCGCGGTGACCCCGGTCGCTCCGTTCGCGTCGGCACCGGAGACATCCCAACCGGCGGCGGTACGGGTATAGGTGAGTGTGAGCGCCCGCGCCGAACCCGCGCCGTCATAGGCCTGAGCGTCGCGCACGAGCGTGGTGCCGAGCGCCGCATCCTCGGGAAGGTTCCCGCCGACAGTGGCCGAGGTCGTGGCGACCGCTGGCACGACCGCGCCCCGCGGGAGCACCACGTCTCCGACTGGGCCACCGTTGTTGACGACCCCGTTGGTGGCCGACCAACCCTGCACGATCGAGCCGTCCGGTGCGACCAAGCGACCCCCGGAGTCGAAGTCGAAGGAACCCGCACGCGTGTAGAGCGTCTGGTTGCCCAGCTGGGTGACGAAGAACCCGTCGCCCGAGATCATGAGGTCGGTCGGCCGGCCGGTCGCCTGGGTCGAGCCCTGGGCGAAGTTGGTCGAGATCCCCGCGACACGCACACCGAGCCCGACCTGGGCCGGGTTGGTGCCACCTGCCAGGGCCTGCGGGCCGCCGGCGCTCTGTGTCAACTGAGACAGGGTGTCCTGGAACTGGGTGGAAGACGACTTGAATGCCGTGGTGTTGACGTTGGCGATGTTGTTGCCGGTGACGTCGAGCATGGTCTGATGCGAACGAAGTCCGGAGATTCCGGAGTACAGAGAACGAAGCATTGTGCTGCCTTTCGATTGGTGTGCTGGAAGTCAGGCGGATGTGGTGCTGATGCCGGAGATGAGGTCGAGCGCCACATCGACGCCCCCGACAGTGACCTGGGGAACCGAGCCGGCGAAGGACACGCTCGTCGCGGTGCCGGTCACGGGAGTGCCGTCCTTGCCGAGATAGCTGACCTGCTTGCCGACGATGGCGGTCGCCGCGATCCGCATCTGGAGGGAGAAGTCTTCCGTGCTCGTGGTCGAGAGCTCGGTCATCTTCTCCATCATCGCGAGCTGGGTCGTCTGCGAGATCATCTGATTCGTGTCCATGGGCGAGCTCGGGTCCTGATTGCGCAACTGGGTGACCAGCAGCGACATGAAGACTTGCGAATCCATGGTCTGCTTGGGTGCCGGCGCCGTCGGCGCGGTGTAGAGCCCGGCGGTTGTCGTTGATGCCACGGCGCTGACTGTCATTATTCGTGCTCCTCTTTTTTCAGACCAGCACGTCGATGGTGGTCGATCGCACGTCGCGTGCCCGGGCGGGCGCTGGCGCGAGGTCGGTCTCGACGGCGGGGTTCGTGGACGGTTCGGGCAGCTGGACGACGAGACGCTCGCGACGCGATCCATCGAAACCGCGATCATCTGGCTGGTTCTGTGACGACAGGTCGAGGTTGGCGCTGAGCCCCTGGCCTGCCAGGTCCTTGCGCAGATCGGGAAGGATCGAACGGATGGCGTCACGCCCGGCATCGCTCGGCGCGAAGAGCTCGACGCGCATGCCGTCCACCCCGACGTGTGCGCGCACGGTGATCGGACCGAGGTTCTCCGGGGTGACCTTGACCGTCACCACGTGCTCGCCCGCCCCGGCGGATGCAAGGGTGAAGATGGGCTTCGACAGCTGGGCCGTGAAGTGCTGCGCTGACACCGGAGCGGTCGGAGCCGGCGGCGCCGCGGATGCCACGACGGGCTGGACGGAGACCATGATCGCGGCGGAGGCGGGTGCGTCTTGCGCGACCGCGGCGACGGGTGAGGTCTCAGCCCTGGCCGGTTTCGCCGCCCTGACGACCAGGATCGCCTCACCGTTGACGGTCACTGCGGCGATGGATGCCAGTGGGATAACCGGCGCCTGCGCGACCGGAGTCTGGGCGATCGGAGTCTGGGCGATCGGCGCAGCCGGCTCGATCGGCGCAGTGGTCGCCGGTGCGGCAGATTTCGCCTCCATCTTCGTGGTGGGGCGTGCGCCCTGGATCGGCACCGCGGCGAGTTCGGAGATGCCAGCGGTAGCGACGACGGTCGCCGGAGCCGCGGCGACCGCGGAGATTGTGCGCGACGGCGTAGCGCCGCTCGGAGCGGTCGCGCGTGGCGTCAGCGGCGGAGTGTCGAGCAGTAGCGCGACGGGCACGAGTGGCGGCACGGCGGCGGTGTCGTCCTTGACAGCGTCATCGGTCGTCGGCGCGGACGTGGGCGCCGACGCATCCGCTGTCTTGCCGGTGAGCTGTGCGACGAACTGCGCGAGGAGGTCCGCGGCTGGCTGCTCCACTGTCTGCGCCTCTCCCGTCGGAGCAACGGGAGCGAGGAGGGCCGCCTGGGCATTGAGCATCGCGGTGCCGAATCCGGCGGGGGGCAGGCCACCCACGGAACCAGGGGGCGTTGCCGCCGCGGCGGTGCCTGTGAAGAGTCCGACGAGAGTCACTGTGCGCCACCTTCCGCCGCGGGGTGCCAGCGGGCGGACCCGATCTCGTCGAGCCGGGCCTGCTCCGCGCTGAGTTCGCCGCCCACCACGGTATCGATGTGGCGTCCCTCGAGCTTCTCCAGGCCGACCGAGCGTGCGCGGGCCGCGGTGAATTCGGCGGAGGCCTGATCCCTCACCTCGCGGTGTTCGCAGTCGAGAGCCTCGAGTTCGGCGAGCATGCTGCGCGAGGATGCCCGGGCGGCTGCGATCGCATAGAGCACGTTCGTGTCCGTGGCCTCGTTCGGCATCCCGCCAAGAGCCGTCCGTGCCCTGCGCTGTCGCGCGCCGCTTTCATTGAGGTGGGCATTGGCCACCGCGAGGTCGCTCGCCGCCTGGTCTTTCTGGATCTGGCGGAGCCGCAGCAGTCCGGCGAGGGGGAAGACGCGCGCCATCAGGCACCTCCGAGAACTGTCGTGAGCCGGTCGAGTTGTTCCCAGGCGCCGGTTATCGTCGCCTGCTCGTCCATGCGCTGCTGCAGGAATGCGTTGATCTCGGACTCGTGGTCGACGGCCGCGTCGACGAGCGGGTTGGCTCCGCGCTGGTAGGCGCCGACATCGAGCAGGTCCTGTGCCGCCTTGCGTGCGGCGAGAGTGCGACGCAGTACGCCCGCGACCTGCATCCTTTCGGAGGTGTTCACACGTGAGGCGACTCGCGAGATCGATCCGAGTACATCGATCGAGGGAAAGTGCCCGGCGACGGCGAGCTTACGGTCGAGCACGACGTGTCCGTCGAGGAACGAGCGCGCGGCGTCCGCGATGGGTTCGTTATGGTCGTCCCCATCGACGAGCACCGTGTAGATGCCGGTGACGGAACCCGACTCGCCGGTGCCGGCGCGCTCGAGCAGCCGGGCGAGCAGGGAGAAAGTCGACGGCGGGTAACCGCGCGTCGCCGGCGGCTCGCCGGCGGAGAGTCCGATCTCGCGCTGCGCCATCGCGACCCGGGTGAGCGAGTCCATCATGAGCATCACGTCGGCGCCCTGGTCGCGGAACGATTCGGCGATGCGCGTCGCGACGAAGGCGGCGCGCACGCGCATCATGGCGGGTTCATCCGAGGTGGAGACGACGACGATCGACCGGGCGAGGCCCTCCTCGCCGAGATCGTCCTCGAGGAATTCGCGCACCTCGCGGCCTCGTTCTCCCACCAGCGCGATCACGGAGACGCCGGCATCCGTTCCCCGCGCGATCATGGAGAGGAGGGAGGATTTGCCGACCCCGGATCCGGCGAACAGTCCGATGCGCTGACCCTTGCCGACCGTCGTGAGCGTGTCGAGCACCCGGACACCGGTCTGCAGCGGGGTGTCGATGCGCGCCCGCTGCATCGCCGATGGGCTGTCATTGTCGAGGGAGACCACCGCGCCCGGCCGCAGCGGACCCTTGCCGTCGATGGGCCGGCCGAGACCATCGATGACCCGGCCGAAGAGTTCGGCTCCGGTCGGCACGAGCATGGGTATGCCCTTTGACCGGGCGGGTGCGCCCGCGCTGATCCCCGTCATGCGACTGAGCGGCATACAGCGGATGCCGGATCTGGTCGTGGCGATCACCTCGGCGTCGACCGTGGTGCGGTCCCCGACCGTTATGAAGTCACCGATCGCGCAGTCGAGCCCGTCGATCTCGAGACCGAGCCCGACGATCGACGAGACGACGCCGACGCGCTCCGGACGGGCCACGGCGAGCGCGGTCTTCAGTCGGGGAAGAAGGGCGACGCTCATGACGCCTGCCCGAGGATGGCGGCCCTGGCCCTGACGACCGCAGCGCTGATCCTGGCGTCGAGGTAGCCGATGGGGAATTCGGTGATCGCGTCCCCGCGGGCCAAACCCGGGTCGGCGGTGAAACTGACGCCGGTAGCGGCGAGTGTCCCCTCATCGAACAGGGCGAGGTCGAGCGGGTTCATCCGGACGGTGTGAATGGGGGAAGCCTCGACGGAGGACAAAGCACGCTTCATCGCGGCGGCGGCCGAGGTCTCGCCGACCGAGAGTTCGGTGCCGAGGAGCGCTTCTGCGAGCTCCAGCGCGGACTCCGCGATCGCATCGTGAGCCTCGGTCAGCACGGGCACCGTGCGCTCGTCGAGAGCGCGAGCCGCCGCCGCGAGCAGTCCGATCGCGCGGTCGAGCCTCGCCTGTGCCTGCCGCAGCGCCGCCTCGTGTTCCGCGTCGAGTCGGGCAACGCGCTCCGACAGCTCCTGGCCGGCGGCGCGAAGCCCCGCGGCATAGCCTGCGGCATGTCCGCTCGCCCGTGCCTGCACATCCAACGTCTCCTGGTGCTCGCTGCGGAGCGACGGGAAGTCGAGGAACGAGAATTCCGTGTCAAGCGACATATTCATCCTCGTCGCCTCGCTGGACAGTGATCGTGCCCTGCGCCTCGAGGTCGCGGATGGCGCGGACGATCTCGGCCCTGGCCTCCTCGACCTGGATGAGCCGCACAGGACCGAGCGCCTGGATCTCGTCTTCCAGAATGTCTCGGTTGCGTTCGGAAATATTGGCCCGGATGACCTCGATGACGGGCTCCGGTGATCCCTTCATCGCCAGCGCCAGCACGCTGGCGTCTATTCCGCGCAGCACCTGCTGGACATCCTTGCGCTCGAACTTCACGAGATCGGCGAAGGTCAGCATCCTCGACCGCACCTCTTCCGCGAGCTGCGGGTCTAGCTCGTCGAGGCCATCGAGCAACGCCTTCTCGGTCGACACATCCGAACGGTTGATGATCTCGACCAGCGGTTGCACTCCCCCGACGACATCCTCGGTGTCGCGAGCGGTGACGACGGCGCTCGCCCGGATCTTGAGCGTCTCGGCGACGACACGCACGGCTTCCGGGGCTGCCGTGCCCATGGTGCCGATGGCCTGGGCAACGTCGGTGCGGAGAGTTGCGTCGAGACCGGCGAGCACCGGTGAGGCATGCTCGCGGCGCAGATGGGCGAGTACGAGGGCGATCGTCTGAGGAAGCTCCCCGTCGAGCAGTGTGATGAGCTGACTCGGTTCGGCGCTATCGAGAAACTCGAAAGCCTTTCCCGCCATCGACGAGGCCACGCGGTTCATGACCCCGGCGGCACGCTCCGTGCCGAACGACGCCTCAAGCAGCAGGGAGGCGGTCTCGCGCCCCCCGCGGGGATTGCGTCCGCCCTTGACCGTCAGTTCGTGGAACTCGAGGATCGCCGCCTCGGAGACTGCGCTGTCGACGCGACGCAGGCGGATGATCTCCGCAGCGATCTCCTCGGCCTCCGCATCGCTGAACTGCTTCATGACCTCGGCAGCACGCACCTGGTCCATGTTCATCAGGACGACGGCAACCTTCTGAGTGCCGGAGAGCGTGGTCGAGGTGTCGTTCATACCGACTGCCGATCATCCATGAGACCGCGCAGGAACTCCGCCGCGCGCTGCGGATCCGCCGCCGCAAGGGCATCGATCTCCGCACGCTTGCGGTCAGCGTCGCCTGGTTCGACCGGAGAGAGCTGGGTGTAGTTGAGCGGCGCGGCCGCGGCGGGAGCGGCAAGCGCGATCGGCACGGTCTGGTCGTTCATCATTGCGCGGAGCTCGGCCAGCTCGCCCAGCTCCTGTGCCTCCTCGAGTTCCTGCCGGAGTCGGCGAGAACGGCGACGGACGAGCACAAAGGCGATCACGAGCGGGATGGCGATGCCGAGGACGATGATCACGGTGCGCAGGATTGCCGCGGCGCGATCGGCCGCGGCGGCTGACTCGGCGGCCGCGATCGCCTTGGCCGCATCCACGGCCCCCGCCTGGTTGAAGGCAACGGATGCCACCGTCACCTGGTCACCGCGCGTTGTGTCGATTCCGGCGGCGGTGGTAACGAGCGACTTGATATTGGCCAGGTTGAGCCCCGCGGCGACCGTCGAATTGAGAGCCACAGACACCGTCTGGCGCTTGATGGAGCCAGCGGGCATGGTCGTCGACTCTGTGACCTTATTGATCGCGTTGTTCTTGGTCGACTCTGCCGAGGCGGATGCGCCGTTCGTCGCCGTTCCGCTCGGCACCGCGATGTTGTCGGGACCGAGCACCCCGGTCGATGACGTCCCAACGCCACCGATGCCCGTGGACTGTGCCTTCGTCGATTCGCTGAGTGTGGGTGCGCCGGTTGGCGTCGTGAACGTCTCCTGTGTGCGCTGTCCAGAATCGCGACTCACGTCTGCGGCGACCACGACGGTCGCATTGCCCGGACCGACGACCTTGTCGAGCATGGCCTGCACGGAATTGCGCACGCGCGTCTCGTAGTCCGACGACTGCTGGTCCACGCTTCCGGCCACACCGGTGCCGACCGCTGAGAGCACGATCCCGGTGGAGTCGATCACGGCGACGTCGTCGGCCTTCATGCCGTCGATCGATGCGGAGGTCAGGTGCACGATCGCCTGTACCTGACTGTCGTTGAGGGTGACGCCGTTCTGCGTCTCGATGAAAACTGATGCCGTCGGGTCGGTCTTCTGCGACACGAAGATGGTGTCCTTGGGGATCGCCAGCCGCACGGAAGCCGTCTTGACGCCCTTCATGGCCTGGATGGTGTTGGCGAGTTCGCCCTCCAGCGCACGCTTGTAGGTGACCGACTGCTGAAACTCCGAAGCCGTGACGCCCATCTTGTCGAGCAGCGCATAGCCGCCGGTGTTCGACGACGGTAGACCGGCGGCCGCGGCCTTGAGCCGCTCGTCGTAGACATTCTGTTCCGGAACCAGAATCGTGCCGCCGCCGTCGGTGAGCTGGTATTGCACGCCGTCGGTTCGCAGCTGATCGACGATGCTGTTGGCGTCAACGGCGGCAAGGCCCGAGAACAGCGGTGTATAGGAGGGCTTGCTCAGCCACACGGAGAGAGCGGCGATGCCGAGCACCAGCACGGCCACTCCGATGATGGCGACGGTGCGCTGCGCGATGGTGAACTCGCGGATGCTGCCAGCCAGCCGCCGCAGAATGGTGGTCACCTGCGCTGGCATCAGGCCTGCATCCTCATGATCTCGTTGAATGCGTCGACACCCTTATTGCGCACGGCGGCGACCAGTTCGAGCGTCACCTGGGCCCTGGTCGAGGCGATGGTGGCGGCGTGAATGTCGTCGAGGTTGCCCGTGACGGCCTGGATCGCGAGGTCGTTCGATGTGGACTGCAGCTGCTGCAGGTTGTCGACGGCCCCGCTGAGCTGTGTCGCGAAACCGGAGTCGCTCGTCGCACTCGTGCCACCGGTCGGCTGGAGGTATCCCGTTCCGGTGACGCCCTGCACGGAGGTGATCGAGGAGATGCTCATCAGGAATGTCCAATCTGAAGTGCGGCCTGGTAGGTCTCTTTCGCGCGGTCGACGACTGCCGCGTTGGCCTGGTAGCCGCGCTGCGCCATGATGAGCTGGCCCATCTGCGACGCCAGGTCGATATCCGGGTAGCGCACGTAACCCTGCGCATCGGCGATGGGGTTGGTCGGCTCGTAGACCAGCCGCCCGGCGGCGCTTCCGAAGGCGGCGCCCTTGACGTACACCCCGCTGTTGCCTGCCCCCTCCTGGGCGACGACGTAGCGGGCCTGGAAGGCGGGGCCACTGGTCGGCTTCGCAGTGTTGATGTTCGCCAGGTTGTCGGAGACCGCATCGAGCCACTTACGGTGCATGGTGAGCCCGGTGCCGGCAATGCCGATCGCGTCGAAGGTCATCAGCTCGTCCTCATTGCGGCGCGCACGGCGGAGAATTCACTCCCGGCGGCCTGGGTGGCGAACTGGTACCGCAGCACTGTGTCGATGTTGGAGAGGGTCTCGGTGTCGAGGTTGACGTTGTTTCCGTTGGGCTGAGTTGGCTCGAGCGATGGGGCGATCTGCGCGGTCACGCGGCCGTCGCCGTTCTGCACCGACGCCGCCAGGGCGTCCTCGAAGACGACGCGCTTGGCCTGGTAGTTGGGCGTATTGACGTTCGCGATGTTATTGGCGATGGTGCGTTGACGCAGCGCTAGTGCGTCCAGTGCACTGCCGAGCGCCACAGAGGTGACCGAATCGAGCACAGCAATCCGTTTCGTCATCAAAAAGTGATGGCCGATCCGTGGCCTGTCGATGAGCGATCCGTGCTCACTGTTAGCTATCGGTCGAGGCTGCGGAAGCGTTAGCCATCTGCCCGATTACCGAAGGTCAGCTCGTGACATCGAGGTACACGGAAGAACCCTGCATGCTCGACGGAATGGATCGCAGGGCCGTGAGATGGCGGCCGGTGACGTCGCGGCGGCCTTCGAGCCGCCGGATCGTATCGCCCTGCGCACTCAGCAGGCGGGAGGCATGGCCGCGCAGCGACGCCGGAAGCGGACCGATCTGGTCGGGGATGATCCACACCACAGCAGGGGCCTCCTCGTCGCCATCCCAGGTCGCGGCATCGTTCGCGATGGCAAGTCCGGCCTCCATCGCTTCGAGCGCGGCTACCCAACTTTCCCAGTTGGCGGTTCGGAGCTCAGGCAACGCCGAGTTCCCGCGAGCCACCCGGCTCCGGTCTCCTCTGCACAGAGAGCTGGCCGGCGGCCTCATGCCAGGCCTGGCGCAACGGTTCGAGCAGGTCGATGGCCTCGCGGATGCTGACCGTGTCCCGTCGCACATTGGCCGTAATCAGCAGACCGTTGCAGTAGTTGTAGAGGGCGAGCAGATTGTCGCCGCCCTCCCACAGTTCGACCTTCAACGATGACCTGAGTTCGGCGACGATCGCCTGGGCGTGCAAGAGGTTGGACGAGAGCACCGGCCAGTCGTGCCGCGAATGCGCCGACTCCGCACGGTCGAGATCGAGGAGCAGCCGGTCGTAGAGCATGGTGAGCAGTCGAACAGGCGAAGCCGAGAGTATGGCGTCGTTGTTGTACCGGGAGCGCTGGGCGTTGAGGGTCATCGTCATGATCAGTTTCCCGTCGAAGTCGAAGTCGAAGTCGTGAACGATGCGAGTTGCGAGGTGAGATTGGCCTGCTGCGCCTTGAGGTTGCTCAGCGTCACTTCCATAGCCGAGTAGGTGCGCTGGAGGCTGGATTTGCGGCTGGCAAGCCTGAGATCCCAGTCGGCGACCTGATTGCCCAGGCTCTGTGCCTGGGCCTGACTGCCGGTAATCTTCGCCGTGAGAGTTCCCGTGTATTTATCGGATGCCTGGGTCGCCACGGCTGCGACGCGCGACGCTATCTCGGTGACGGCCGCGTTCACCGTGGTCGGATCGGCAACGAGCGCGGCGGCGAACTTGTCTTTGTCGAAGCTGAGGGTGCCATCGCTGGTGATCGAGATGCCGTACTCCGACGGGGAGTGACCGTTGACGGGCATCGACGCGGCGCTGAGAATCTTCTGGTTGATGTCGCGCACCGTGCTGTCGCCGGCGAAGATCCCGCTCTTCACCGAGGACTTCCCGTCGGCCCCGATGCTCGACGCCACCGCCGAGTTCGTGCTGACAAGCGAGAAGACGGACTTGAGCGAATCGACGAGGCTACTCGCGAGCGCGCTGGCCTGTGCCGCATCCCGCGCGACAGAGACAGTGACCGGATCGACGGAGACGGCAGAAACAGTCACGGACACGCCGGGCAGCAGATCGGCGAAGGTATTGCTCGCCGAGGTGATGACCTGCTCGGCCCCCGTCCCGCCCCAGAGGGTGATCCTGGCATCCTGCGCGGTCTTGATCATGGCCGCCCCAGGGGCGGTCAGCACATCGTTGGCGGCGGAGACGTTCGCGGCGCTTCCCGTATGCACCTCGAAGGAGGAGTTGGCGCCCGTCGTCGTGCTGGAGAACTGGATGCGGTACTGCTGTGCTCCGGAGACGGGATCGGTGCCGGCAGCGATCTTCGTCGCGGTCACTCCGGCGGCGGAGCCGTTGATCGCCTTGACGACATCGTCCAGCGAGTTCGAGGTCGGCGTGATCTCGAGGCGTGTTCCATCGTGCCCGACGATGGTGAGCGTGCCTGGCGACGGCCAGGACGCCATGGCCGCAGAAACTCCGACCTGGGCGGTGGCGAGCGCGCTGACCACGACCTGCAGCTCGCCGGTGGCGGCGCCGGTTCCGGCCGTGGCCGTGACGGTGGCCGAACTCGTGGCCGCCTTGTAGAGGTCGAGGGCGCCGGGCTTCGCCGTCGACGTGGCGAGATCCGCGAGAGAGGCGATCTTCGCATTGAGCGACTGGTAGGCGGAGATCTCGTTGTTGACGGTCGTGATCTGGTTCTTGAGAAGCGTCTGGGGAACGGCCTCCGCCTGCATCAGGCTCGCGATGAGGGTCGTGGTGTCCAGGCCGCTGGACAGTCCATCGAGTGAGATTCCCATGTCGTTCTCCGATCTCGTCACATGGTGTTACGGGTTTGTGGACGGTGAACGCCCGGCGGCAATCACGGTGAGAGGTCCAGTTCCCACCTCAGCCGCCGCCGGGCGTTGATCGTTGCCCGAACTAGCGGAGGAGGGTGAGAACGCCCTGGTTCGCCTGGTTGGCCTGCGCCAGCATCGCGGTGCCGGCCTGCGACAGGATGTTCGAGCGGGTGTACTTCACCATCTCGGATGCCATGTCGGTATCGGTGATGCGCGACTTCGCCGCCGTCAGGTTCTCGGTGGTGACACTGAGGTTGCGGATGACGCTCTCGAACCGGTTCTGCTGTGCACCGAGGCTCGCACGAGCCGTCGACACTGCGCTGATGTTGGTGTCGAGTGAGGCGATCGTGGTGAGCGCGTTGGCGGAGCTGGAGAAGCCCGTCGCGGCGAGGCCCGAGATCGTGGTTCCGATAGCGGCGACATCCGCGGTGCTGACGCTGATCTGGTCCTCGGCCGCAACCGATCCGCCACCGACCTGGAAGGTCAGCGACACGCCGCCGGCGCCCAGCAGCTTCGTGCCGTTGAAGTTGGCCGAAGCACCGATGCGGGTGAGCTCGCTGCCGAGCTGCGTGACCTCGGTCGCGATCGCCGTACGCGAGTCGGCGTTGTTCGAGTCGTTACCGGCCTGGACCGCCAGGTCGCGAACGCGCTGCAGGATGGTCTGAACCTCGGAGAGCGAACCTTCAGCCGTCTGAATGACGCTGATGCCGTCCTGCGCGTTGCGGCTGGCGACCGTGAGGCCTCCGACCTGCGACTGCAGTCCCTGGGAGATTGCGAGACCAGCTGCGTCATCCGCGGCGTGGTTGATGCGAAGACCACTGGAGAGCTTCTCCAGCGACTTGGCGAGATCGTTCTGCGTGTTGGTGAGGTTCCGGTAGGAGTTGAGCGCCGAAACGTTGGTGTTGACCTGCATACCCATGATGTTTTCCTCCGTGATGTGGGTTGTTCTGCCGGCCCATCCGTGGTCCGACACCTTGAGCTATCGGCAGCGCGCCTCCGCGCGTTAGCTGCCGAGCTGAAGCTTTTACATATTTCAGGATGCCGCCGCCGCAGTCGGCTGTTGGTGGGCGATGTGCGACATCCCGGCGAGGGCGTTGTTGGCTACGCGAGCCAGGTACGCACTGCGTGCCGCGGGAGCGATTCGCGAGATCGGAACGTGGTCGGCCGCCAAATAATCTGCGTAGTGGATCTCGAGCCCATCGCGGAGAAGGCGGATCGCCTCTGCGCGCTGCTGTGAGACGGCGGAATGGGTGATCCCCAGTTCTTCCGCGATCTCCTTGACCGAACGATCATCGAAATAGACCTGCGTCACGATGGTGCGCATCCTTTCCGGAAGCGATTCGATAGCGGCAGCGAGGTAGCGGAGACGCTCGGCAGAAAGGATCGACTCCTCGGGGAGGGCAGTGTCCGCTATGAGGAACTCTGCCGTGGTGTCATCGAGTGCGGAAACGACCCTGGCGGCATCCGCGAGACCGGCGGCAGCCTCTTCGCGGTCGACGCCCATCGCGGAGGCGATCTCGTCGACGCTCGGCGCCCGGCCGAGACCGGCGGTGAGTGCCTCCTGGACCGCTGTGGTTTCCTTGATGCGTCGGCGGGCGCCGCGGGTGGCCCAGTCGTTGGAGCGCATCTCGTCGGCGAAGGCGCCGATAATGCGTTTGCGTGCGAAGGCACCGAACGGAACGCCGAGGTCCGGGTCATAAGAGTCGGCGGAAGTGATGAGAGCGACGGCGCCCGCCGATGCGAGATCATCTCGTGAGAGATGCGTGGCCTTCGCCCATACCTCCGACACCAGATAGCCCACCAGCGGGAGATTCTCCACCACCAGGGCGTTGCGGTCTGTCCGATTCACTTGTCTTGCCCCCGTGCGATCTCAGCGATCACTTCTCGGTCCACGTCGTTGAGGACGATTGATCAAAATTCGGTCTATCAGGGTAAGAAATTGTGGTGCTTTCGGGCGACCGTGAGAATGGTGTTCCCGTCGATCTGGTTGGACTCTATAGGTCGGCGGGGGGCCAAAAACCAGGAAATTAAGTGTTATTCGCTCGAATTATGACCCCAGTCCGGGGGCTCTCGTACCCCAAAAGGGCCAACAAGTCCTCCCTTTTGCGGACAGCGACATGTGGCGGATGCCCAGGAAGCCGCCATCAATCTCACTTACCCACGATGTAGCCTTGCCGATAGTCCTCCATGAGCGAGTTGGAGAGCCATGCAGTCGGTTGCACGATCTGGAGGAACGTCCGCACTAGCCGACGATCGAACTGGAGCAGACATGAGCGCGAACGAACTATCGGCGTGTTTGTGGCGCGAGCGCGAACTCCTCGACCTCCTGGCCTTCAAGCTCGAGGAGGAGCAGTTCCTCCTGACCTCCGGCAAGTCCCGCTGGCTGCAGTACGCCACCCGCGAGGTCGAGCAGGTCATGGAGCGCCTTCGCAGCGCTGGCCTCGCCCGCACCGTCGAGGCCGCTATCGTCGCCGCCGAATGGGGCGCAGCGGAGAATGTCACCCTGCGTGAGCTCGTCGCCACGGCACCGTCCGGTCCATGGGCCGACATTTTCGCCGCCCATCTCGCCGCCCTCACCGAGCAGACCAGCCAGATCAAGGAACTTCGCGACCTCAACGAGCACTACCTACGCACGGCCATCCGGTTCATCCAAGAGGCTCAGGTCGACGGTGGCACGGAGAGCGGCACCTACACCGCCAACGGAGCGCCAGGTGCGACGTCGGCGTCTGCCCAGATGTTCGACTTCACGTTGTGAGCCGTAGCGAATGAGTACTTTCAGCGGGCTCAACACGGCCTACACCGGGCTGAACGCCGCGAGACAGGGTCTCGACGTCGTCGGGCAGAACATCTCCAACGCCTCCACGACCGGCTACACCCGCCAGCGCGTGACCACCTCCGCCATCGGCTCCCTCGCGCAGACCGGACTGCTGTCCGGTCGCGCGCAGGTCGGGCAGGGCGTATCCGTCGATGGGATCGCCCGCCTGGGGGACGCCTATCTCGATGCGAGGGTGCGCACCTCGGCCGCGACATCCGGCAACCTCGCGGTGCGGTCGAATGCGCTCACATCAATCCAGACCTCCCTGCACGAGCCGGGGGATAGCGGGATCTCCGCTCAACTGCAGACCTTCTGGGCCTCCTGGCAGGACGTTGCCAATCGGCCAGGCGACTCGGCTCCCGCCGGCGTGCTGCTCGAGAAGGCGGGCACCCTCGCCTCGCAGATCGCCAGCGGCTACACGGCCGTCAACGACGAATGGTCTCAGGTGCGCAGCAAGCTCAACGGCATGGCCGCCGAGCTCAACGATGCCGGCGCGCAGGTCGCCGCTCTGAACGGCCAGATCCGTTCGACCCTCGCGGCGGGCGGATCCGTCAACGAGCTCCTTGATAAGCGCACCATCCTCACAACCACGATCGCCGCTCTCACGGGAGGCACCGTACGCGAACTCCCGGACGGCACGGCGGAGGTGCTCGTCGGGGGCAACGCCCTGGTCTCCGGTGACACGTTCCGGGCCGTCACGGTCACCGGAAGCAACACCATGGCCGCCGCCGCCGGCTCTCCGGTCGGCCTGGAATGGGCGAATCGGCCGGGTCTCTCCGTGGCGGTCGAGTCAGGTGAGATGGCTGGTTCTATCGCAATGCTCGCCCCGTCCAATGTCGCCGGCACGGGCGGCGCGATCGCCGAGGCCGCCGCGAGCTACAACGGCTTCGCCAGCTACCTCGCGAATGCTGTCAACGCCGTCCACCAGGCAGGAACCACCAGTACCGGCGCCTCCGGCCTCGACTTCTTCGCCGTCTCCGCGACCGGCCCTGCAGCCCTCGGGCTCAGTGTCATCCCGACGACGGCCGCGGGGATCGCTACCGGCGCCGCGGGTGCAGGGAATCTCGACGGATCCAACGCCGACGCGATCGCCGCTCTCGGTGCCGCCAGCAACTCACCTGACTCTGTCTGGTCCGCCTTCGTGATCACGATCGGCGTTTCGACCAAGGGCGCGCTACAGCAGGCCACGCTCGCCGAATCGGCGGCGACGTCGGCATCCGGCGCTCAGTTGGCAAACTCCTCGGTCGACCTGGACCAGGAGAACGTCAACATGATCACCTTCCAGACCGCATACCAGGGTGCAGCCCGCGTGATGACGGCGGTCGATCAGATGCTCGACGTGCTCATCAATCACACCGGAATCGTCGGAAGGTAAGCCGTGTTCACTCGTGTGACAGCCCAGACCAGAATGACCAACGCTCAGCTCAACCTGCAGGTGAGTGCGGCCCAGCTCGCGCGCCTGCAAGACACCGCGTCGAGCCTCAAGAAGATCTCGGTTCCCTCCGACGATCCGGCCGCCGCCGCGGATTCCATGCGCGTGCGCGCCGCACAGGCCGCCACCGCCCAATATGCCCGGAACATCGATGACGGCAACAACTGGCTTACCACCACCGACTCGGCGATGTCGGCCGTCAACGACATCCTCGGCCGCGTACGCGACCTCACCGTCCAGGGCGCCAACGACGGAGCCCTGAACTCCGTTTCCAAGGAGGCGATCGCCAAGGAGCTCGAGGGGCTGAAGAGTGATCTCCTCAGTAAGGCGAACACCACCTACCTCGGGCGCACCGTCTTCGCCGGGAATTCGGATGCCGGGGTCGCCTTCGACGCCACCACCTACAACTTCAGCGGCAGCGGCAGCGGCAGCGGCGTGCAGCGTCGCATCGACAGCAACACGACTGTGCAGGTGGACGCCAACGGCGCCGCCGTCTTCGGCACCGGTGCGAGTTCGGTCTTCGCACTCGTCGACAACATAGTCGCCGACCTGCGCGCGGGTGTGAACGTCGGCTCCCGCATCAGCGCCATCGACACCGCCGCGAATGCCGTGCTCAGCGCGCAGAGCTCGGTCGGCGCGCGCTCCGCGCAGATCACGAAAGCGAAGGACGCGAACTTGCAAACCACCGGAGCGCTCGAAGCGCAGCGATCGGGAATCGAAGATGTCGATCTCAGTCAGATCATCATCCAGCTCAAGCAGCAGGAGGTCACCTACCAGGCCGCTCTCGCCGTGACCTCGCGTACGCTCCAGCCGACCCTCATGGACTTCCTCCGATGAGCGCCAGCCTGACCTTCGTCACCCCGATCCCCGGGCTTGAGCCACTTCGCAACTTCACGCTCACCGAGATCGAAGGCGTCAACGGTCTGTACACGCTACGCGCGGTCGACAACGACGGCATCCGTCTCTTCGTGATCGATGCTGCGTTCTACCTGCCCGACTACTCGCCCGAGATCTCCGACGAGCAGAGCAGCGCGCTCGACGTGCAGCGGCCGGAAGACGCCATGGTGCTCGTGGTCGCGAACCCCGGCGATGGCGGCACGAGTATGAACCTCATGGCACCGATCATCGTGAACGCCACGACCGGAGTCTGTGCGCAGATCATCCTGGAGGGCCAGGACTGGCCGCTGCGAGCGGAGCTCTCAACGCGGTCCGCCTGACCGATTCCCCGGGGCGTCTTCCTCGGATAGAGTTGCGGCGACGGGACCACATTCGTTCTCGGAAGGGCCATCATGTCCGATCTGGTTGCCATTCCATCGCCGGGAGTCCCGCTCTACTATGGCGAACCGGGGAACCCGATCGTCGTGCTCGTTCACGACTGGTACGGCCGCCTACCCTGGCTCGAGAACTACGCCAGGGGACTGCAACACCAGGGCTATCGCGTGGCGGTGCCCGACCTTTATGGCGGCGTCGCCACGACCGACCAGACGACCGCGGAAGAGTTGATGAACGAACTCGACGTCGCAACCGCCCTGGCCTCACTCGACGACGTGATCCAGATCGCACGTATGGAGGGGTCGGAAAGGGTGGGGGCCGTTGGGTTCTCCATGGGCGGATGGCTCGCTCTGCTGCACGCGCAGGGCGGGGCAGCGGATGCCGTGGTCGCCTACTACGCGACCCTCAGCACCTCGGAGCACGGCGTCATTCCCTGCCCGGTCCTGCTGCAATTCGCCGAGACAGACGACTGGGGCGACGGAGAAGATCCGGAGTCCTTCGTGGACCGACTCAAGGACCACGGCACGCCGGTGACCGAGTTCAGCTACCTCGGTACGGTGCACTCCTTCGCCAACGCGACGATCACCGACACGGCAGACCTCAACGCCGCCGCGCTCGCCTTCGCCCGCACGGCGTCATTCCTCGAGAGACACCTCGTCGAGTGATGGCCGCCCCCGAACATCCCAGAGGTGGTGCACGGGGTCGTGGATGAAGTACTTCGCAAAGGTCGCGATGGTGAACTGCACACCATCGCCGCGCCGTCCGGGGCGGCCCCATGCGTCATCGGGCACCGCATCGAAGGCATCCGCGAGCACCCGGGCGGCTCCGAGAAGCTCGTCCGCGACGACCGCCGGATCCTGTTCGTTGTAGCGATCGGCGATCGCCGTCGCGTCCTGGTCCCAGTTCGGGTAGAGCGGGTCGTCACGTTCCAGCATGAGGGCCAGGCGCTCCGCATAGAGCCGCATCACGTCGCGAACGTGGGCTGCGTACTCGAGTGCCGACCAGGTGCTGTCGTCCGGGCGCACCCGCACGTCCGCGCGACCCAGTACTGCGGGCCAGGCCGCGGCGTTCGCGCGGAGAATGGCCGCGACATCCCTCTCCCCGAAGCCGGATGCGTCGAACCCGCATTCCGGACACGGCCGCTCGATGACCCAGGTCCAGTTCTTCGTGTCGGGAATAATCGCCATTCCCCCATCGTGCGACACCGCGATAGCCGGACGCCGTAGATTTCGTGCCAATTTCCGTCCGAGGCGGTAACCGCGGCGGAGACGATTCCCGTTGCGGCGGAGAAATCCCCCCGCGGCTGATTCGTTGCCTGTCCTGGCGGAAAAACTGCCTCGCGGAGGTAGGCGTATCACCCTCCGCGAGCACGTATCTCCGCCGCGGGGCGCGACGGCGACCGCGGGGCGGGACCGCCGCGGGGCGGGACGGCGACGACGGGGGCGGGGATGGCGGCGGTGCCGCTCGCTACGCCTCGATGCCGGGAACCGTCGTCGCGCGACTCATGAACCGCTCGACATCCGGATCGACACGGATGTCGCTCGGCCGCAGCGGCCTGCTGAGATAGAGCCCTTCCAGCTCGGTCAGCCGGCTCAGCGCGACATAGGTCTGTCCGGCGCTGAACGTCCCAGAGCCGAGGTCGACGATGGCGCGGTCGTAGGTCTTGCCCTGCGACTTGTGGATCGTGACCGCCCAGGCCAGCCGCAGCGGAAACTGCTGGAACTCGGCGACGATATCTTTGCGCAACTGCTTCGTCGCAGCCGAGTAGGTGTACTTGAATTTCTCCCAGATGGCCGGTTGCACCTCGTGAACCTCGCCGTCTACGTCGACGAAGACCGTCGAAGCGATCTTCGTGACCGTGCCGACCGTGCCGTTCACCCAGCGCTGGCCGCCATCCGTGCTGGAGTCATTGCGCAGGAACATCACCCGCGCGCCGACCTTGAGTTCGAGCGATTCGTCGGCCGGAAAGGCACGGCCGCCGAACTCCCCGGTGATCTCCGCCTTCGCCGTGAGAACCCGGCCCGGCAGACGCCCGAGTTCGGCGGCATTGATGCGATTGACGGTGTCATTGCGGGTGGCGAGAGTGATCGCGCCATCCGTCGGCGCCGGCCGTGCACCGGTCTCGTTGAGTCTCGCCGCGATCTCTGCCGTCACATGCCCGTGCCGTACGGCATTGAGCATGTACTTGAACTCGGCCTCGTGCTGCCGGTGGATCGTGGTCAGCTCGAAGATGCGCAGCTCCGTCTCCTGCCAGACCTTCGCGTCGAAGAACCACATCGAGCGGTACTGGTCGGCGAAGTAGGCGCGCTCGTCGGCGTCTCCTGGCACCGGAGCCAACTGGTACGGATCGCCGAACAGCACGACCTGTACTCCACCGAAGGCGTCGAAGGGCTTCTGCCGCGCCTGGCGCAGGCTGCGGTCGATGGCATCCACGAGATCGGCGTTGACCATCGAGACCTCGTCGATCACCAGAGTGTCGATCGTGTTGAGCAGCTTGCGCAGCTCGCCACTCTGCTCGATCTCGTGATCCGCGATGACGCCGATCGGCAGACGGAACAGGGAATGGATGGTCTGGCCGCCGACATTGAGCGCCGCCACCCCGGTGGGTGCGCAGATCACCACCTGCTTGTCGGTGTTCCACGACAGGTGACTCAGCAGCGTGGACTTCCCCGTGCCGGCGCGACCGGTGACGAAGATGTTCTCCCTGGTGTTTTCGATGGTCTCGAACACCGCAGCCTGCTCCGCGGAAAGGGTGACGTCACGCACGAGAGTCCTCCACCACGATTGCCGAACGGTCTCTCCAATCTACCGTCGCCCGGGTCGACGGCACGGCGCACGGCGCCATCTGTAGAGAGGCCCCGAGCTTAGGATGTGGGGATGGAGCGCAGCGTACTCACCCGGTTGCTCGTGCTCACCGGACTCCTCGTCGTCGCCTTCGTCGGCACAATCACGACGCTCAACCTCACCCTGTACAGCGCGTCCGGCTTCGTCCATTCCTACCTCGATTCGCTCGCGCGGCACGATGTCGATGGCGTCCTGGCGATGCCAGGGGTGACTCTGAGCAAGACGGTCTCGACCCGGCTCACCGAGCCCGACGCTCTGGGCGCGTTGTCCGGCATCCGTCTGATGAGCGAGAGAGACAACGGCGACGGAACGCACAGCGTGAAGTACGGCTACACCATCGACGGCGAGAAGGGCAGCACAATGTTCCGCGTCGAACACAGCGGCTCGAGACTGGGACTGTTCTCGGCGTGGCGATTCGTCGAGAGCCCGGTCGGGATCCTGCGGGTCACCCCGCTGAACGCCGACGCCTTCGACGCCAACGGCGTTCACCTCGCGGCGAAGTCCGGACCGAGTGTCCCCAACGATTTTCTGGTCTTCACGCCATCCTCGATCCGGCTGAGTCATACCTCCACCTACCTCGTCGCCCCGAAGACGACGGCGCTCGTGCAGGGCATCGGGAGCACGGTGAGCGCGACGATCGACGTCGCGGCGAACAGGGCCTTCGTCGCCGAGGTACAGAAGGAACTGCACAAGTACCTCGCGGACTGCGTCACACAGAAGGTACTGCTGCCGACGGGATGCCCGATGGGCAAGCAGATCTCGGATCGTGTCCAGAACGACCCGGCCTGGTCGATGGTGAAATACCCGACCATTACCATCGTGCCCAGTGGTCAGGCGGGCAGCTGGCAAGTACCGGAGACACCCGGCGTCGCGCATCTGGTGGTGAAGGTGAGGTCGATCTTCGACGGCACCATCTCCGACTTCAACCAGGACGTCCCGTTCACGGTGCGCTACCTGATCACCTTCCAGCCCAACGGCGGGCCGCTCATCACCGCCCAGTAGCGGGCCAGCAGGTCACCTAGCCGCGCCGCGCCCGGTCGGCGAGCATCCGGTTGTATTCCGCGAGGTCGGCATCGCCGTCCCGGTCTGCCTTGCGATCTAGCCGCTTCGCGTCGCGCTCGTCACTGCGGCTCCACATGATGGCGACCACGATCGCGAGGATCACGGTGGGGATTTCACCGACACTCCAGGCGATCCCGCCGCCCGTCTGCTGGTCGACGATGGCGCTCGGCCCCCAGGTGCGGCCCATCGCGCCGAACCAGTTGGCGAGGAGCAGACCGGAACCGGTCATTAGCGACAGCCCGAAGAAGGCGTGGAATGCCATCGTGGCGAGCAGGATCAGCAGTCGCAGCGGATACGGCGCCCGGCGCGGCACGGGGTCAACACCGATCATCGACTGGACGAACAGATACCCGGTGACCAAGAAGTGGACGACCATCCAGGTGTGACCGATGTGGTCCGTGGTCGCCCAGCTGAACAGCGGTGTGAAATAGAACACCCAGAGCGAGCCGGCGAAGAGCACTGCGGCCACGATCGGATTGGTCAGGATGCCTGCCACCCGCGAATGCACGGCGAGCATGATCCACTCACGCGGACCGCGGCTGCCGTCCGTGCGCTTGACGATCGTTCGGAGGGCGAGCGTGATCGGGCCGGCGGGCACCAGCAGCAGCGGAACCATCATGGCAAGAATCATGTGTCCGAGCATGTGGGCACTGAAGAGGTATTTTTCGTAAGCGTTCACGCCGCCGTTGGTCACATAGAACAGCAGTGCGAGCCCTGCGAGCCACAGCACTGTGCGATGCCAGGGCCAGGTGTCGCCCCGCCTGCGTAGGCGCCGGACTCCTGCGAGGTAGAAGAACGCCAAGAATCCGATGACCAGGATCCAGAGCAGATCGAAATTCCAGACGGTGAAATAGCGCGAGAAGGTGAGCTCAGGGGGAAGCGGCGCCGCGGTGAGGATCCAAGCCGGTGTCGTGGTGACGGCGACCTGCGGGATGAGCGGGTCGGTTCTGGCCAGAGCCGCGGCGACACCGGAGGCCAGACCCATGAAACCGAGTTCGGCGGCGACCAGCCACCAGAAATAGCCCTTGCCGCCGTTCTCGGAGCGCTGCATCCGCGCGACCAGGAAGCGCCGCTGGGCGAGGCCGAAGATGCCGAGCGCGCCGAGCGCGAACACCTTGATGAGTACGAGAATGCCGTACGGCTTCAGCAGGCTCTGCAGGTCGGGCACGCGCAGGGACGCATTGACGATGCCCGAGGCGCCGACCGCGACGAAGCAGATGATCGCGAGGGTCGAGTAGCGCGAGAGGACCGGGCCGATCCTGCCACGCTCAAGTGTCGTGCGTGCCAGGACGATCGTGACGAGTCCGCCCAGCCAGATGGCGGCAAAGACGAGGTGCAGGCCGAGCGACGTGACCGCCGCATCGTGTCCTGCCGCATCGGATGAGTGCCCCTGTTGGGCCTGCGGAAGGAGCCCGATGCCGGCGAAGACGGTGACGAAGACGATCGCGGTGCGGTTGCGAACGGCAAAACACAGTACCGTCACGGCCGCTGGCACCAGGATCGACGCAAGGGCAGCCTGGCCGACAGCCTCCCCCGTGAGAAACTGCCCGAGCTGGGCACCGAAGGTCGAATCGAGCGTGATCGGCCCACTGTGGTAGTTCATGAACGTCAGGAAGCCGACGAGCACCGCCGCGATGGACCAGAAGGCCGCCGCGCCGGCCGCTATGTCGAGGGTCCTGTCGAACTCCTTCTCCCGGTCGCTCATGGCGAAACAGACGAGAATCAGTGCACCGATCGTCACGGATGCGCCGAGGTTGAAGAGCACGGTTGCCCCGGGAATGCCATAACGCACGACGGGACCGGGGTCGAAGAAGCGGTAGGGATTGGCCGCTCCACCGATCGTCAATGCGACGAGCAGGGAGGCGAAAGTGACGACCAGCAACAGGGCTGGGCCGGCGATCCTCACAAGCCTTGGCACGGCGTCCAGCCTATTCGAGCCGCCTGGGCGTTAAAGCAGATGGGGATGTCGACCACCGGCCGACATCCCCCTCTGGTTCAAGAAAAGCGAACTACTTTGCAGCAGCCTTGAGCTTGCTGCCGGCGCTGACCTTCACGCCGTAGCCGGCAGCGATCTGGATCGCCTCGCCGGTCGAAGGGTTGCGGCCCGCACGAGCGGCACGATGCGTGCGCTCGACTGCGAGCCAGCCCGGAATCGTGACCTTGGTGCCTTCGCCGACCGAAGTCGCGAGGGTACTGAACAGGGCGTCAAGGACGCCGTTGACTGAAGCCTGGCTCTGGCCAGACGAAGCGGCGACTGCCGCGACGAGCTCGGTACGGTTTAGTGACTTGTCAGCCATTGAAGTCCTCCTCGGACGTTGTGCTTTTCAGAACAAACATTCCTGCTCAAGAGAACAGTTCTGTTGGTTGGAT
>JAODMH010000128.1 GCA_025465035.1 Microbacteriaceae bacterium
GAGGGCATCGTCGAGATCATCGCCGAACGAACGGACGAGACGCTGAGCGTGCAGGTGCGCGACAACGGTAGCGGTCTGCCGGAGGGGAAGGTCGGTTCCGGCCTCGGCACTCAGATCGTGCGGACTCTCATCCAGGGTGAGCTGGGCGGGACGATCGACTGGCACACGATGGTGGGCGATGGCACCGAGGTGACCATCGACATCCCACTGGCGTGGTTGACGAAGAGCTGACCCGGCCAACGCGAAGCTTCGCGCCGGGTCGCCACAGCGACCCTCAGATGTTAGGAGGCGCGGCGGGCACGCGCGGCGCGACGCTTGAGCGCCCTGCGCTCGTCTTCACTGAGTCCGCCCCAGACGCCGGAATCCTGACTCGTCTCGAGAGCGTACTGGAGGCACATTTCGGTGACGCTGCATCGGCCGCACACAGCCTTTGCCTTGTCGATCTGGTCGACGGCCGGTCCGGTGTTCCCGACGGGGAAGAAAAGTTCGGGGTCGGCAGTGAGGCAAGCGGCTTTGTCGCGCCAATCCATCAGGGGTGCTCCTTATGTTGCAGAACGCAGGGCCATTGAGCCCTGTGCAGAGGTCGAAAGACCAAGATTCAGGGGGAGAATTAGGGAATTCCGGGATGTGCTCACGGCCCTGTGAGTGCAAATCAACCTCACATAGAATCTCATATTGGTTGTAGCAAATCAATAGTCGATTGGGGCATGAAGCTGTGAGCGCACAGAGAGTTTCGCGCAGGCCGCCCCTGCTGATAGTGCTGGCTGCCCTGCTTTTTCTCGAATGCGCGCTTCTCGTCGCCGCGATCGTCTACCTCGTGATAGGGCTTCTCGTCGCTCGCCCGGACTCCTACGCGAGTGCCGTCGCCATCCTCGTGCTGACCGCGCTCGCCGCGATCTGGCTCGGCACGATGGCGGCGCACACCCTGCTGGGGCGCTCCTGGATCCGCGGAGCGGCCGTCGTGTGGCAGGTGCTCCAGATCGCCATCGCCATCGGAAGCTTCCAGGGGCTCTTCGCACGTCCCGATGTCGGATGGCTCCTGATCGCACCGGCGGTTCTCGTTCTGGTGCTGTTGTTCACGCCCTCGGTGACCGCGGTCACCAAGCGCCCGGAAGGTTAGGTATTTGCGCCGATCGCCACACCGCGCATGATTATGCCCTTTTGATGGGAAGGCGCGTGCTCGAACAGGCGCAAACCTGACAAAAGGGAGCAGATACCATTTCCTCGACTAAGCGTCCAGGCCCAGTTTCTTGCGCAACGAGGCAACGTGGCCGGTGGCCTTCACGTTGTAGAGCGGCAGCTGGATCCTGTCCTGTTCGTCGACGACGAAGGTCGAACGGAGGGTGCCGGTCACCGTCTTGCCGTACATCGACTTCTCGCCATACGCGCCGTATGCGTTGTGTACCGTGAGGTCGGGATCGCTGAGCAGCGGGAAGTTGAGGCTCTGTTCCTTCTGAAACTTTCTGAGGGCATCCGTCTTGTCCTTGGAAACGCCGAGTACCTGGTACCCGGCGGACTTGAGGGAGTTGATGTTGTCACGGAAGTCGCAGGCTTCCGTGGTGCAGCCGGGGGTACTGGCCGCCGGGTAGAAGTAGACGATGACCTTCTTGCCGGCATAGTCGGCAAGTGAGACCGGCTTATCGTCCTGGTCGTTGAGAGTAAAGGCGGGTGCGGTGTCGCCCGCTTCGAGCCTGGCGGATGCCGACATGTGTGCTCCTCGATTTCCATTGAGTACCTTAATTCTACGGAACCATCGCGCCGGAAGAATCGGTCGGCCGCTCGGTTGGCGAGGCCGTCGCGACCGATGCTAATGTTGACCTTCGGTTCTCGCGTTCGCGTCGAGACGCTGCGCACCTCTAGCTCAATTGGCAGAGCAACTGACTCTTAATCAGTGGGTTCCGGGTTCAAGTCCCGGGGGGTGCACCACAAGCGCTGGTTCTGCGTTTCTTCTTGGAAGCGAAGCTTCTCGCGAACGCTGCAAAGTCATGATTTGGTCATGATTGCTACGCACACTCGGCTTTCGCGGACAGATGCCCACGATCGCCCCTTCGTATCGTCAACGGTTTGCTGCGCAAACCTCTGCCATGATTGGGCCAGCGTTGGCGACGGGAGCGATTCGTGTACTGGAATTGGAACAACGTCATTCTCATTGCGATCGGAATTGTCGCCATTGTCGGATGTAGCTTCATGATTCGACATCGAGTCGCCGTTTTCACTTTGATTGTCAGCCAGAACACCGCAATGTATGGGAGGCGTTGGGGTGCTCGACTCGGGCGAACTTCGGTCACGTGGGGTGTTGTCGTGCCTGCGATCTTCGGGATCGTGATCGGAAGCGCCTCTATCTTGGGCGGCATTTTCGGTCACCCTCACTGAGTAACGCTTGTCGCCAGTTCACAATTATTCCGGGGCGGCATCGTCGCGACGTTCGGTGCGAATCTGAAGCAACATTCGCACGAAGACAACTTCCATCACCGCCGCGATAACTGCTACGAGGAAGCCAAAGGGGCTGGTCGTGATTCCGAAAATGATCATGCCAATGAAGAGTCCGCCGCAGATCGTGATGTTCCACCATGCTGCGATCAAGTTCCCGCTTTTCTTGTTAGCCACAGTGCTCAGTATTTAGTAGGCGGGCGGTGGTGACAACCAAGGCGAGCCACGCAGTGCTGAGCCGAATCGTCTCAGCCGGATGCATTAAGTGCGGGCTAAGCCATCGATGCAAGGGCCGCTAATACGTCGCGCCCACTAGTGTTTGGTCATGCTTTCCGAAAGGCACGCCGAACCGATTCGCGAGTTCGAGAGTCTCGCCGACCCGAGTTGGGCGGAGATCACCCGCCTTGCGTGTCTTCGCCAGGTTCGTGATGGTCGTTTATGGAAACCGAGATCATCGTGATAACGGATGCTTGGGCTGGAAACTTCGACAGAGGGGTGCCGTTGGGGAACGTTGTCGACAATCTCACATATGACGAGGACCGCCTCGGGTGGTGGGGCGACCTGCCTTCCGGGGGCGGCGCCGAAACGTCCAACACCGAGTGGGCGATGACGTCGATTGGCGGTGCCATGATCGAACCCGTGGTCAACGAAATACCGG
>JAODMH010000139.1 GCA_025465035.1 Microbacteriaceae bacterium
TGTCGATGACCTGCCGGTTGGCGTCCAGGTAGAAGACGCGGTTGACGGTGTCTTCCACGAGTTCGACATCGTGGCTGATCACGATCAGCCCGCCCTGGAAATTCTTCAGGAACTCGCGCAGCCACACAACGGAATCGGCGTCGAGGTGGTTGGTCGGTTCGTCGAGCAACATGGTGTCCGCCCCGGAGAACAGGATGCGGGCGAGCTCGATACGACGGCGCTGACCACCGGACAGGGTCGAGAGCGGCTGATCGAGGATGCGGTCCGGCAGGCTCAGGTTGGACGCGATCGAGGCCGCCTCCGCTTCCGCCGCGTAACCGCCGAGCGCGGTGAAGCGGTCCTGGAGATTGCCATAGGTCTTCATCGCCGCTGCGCTCACCGCGGCATCCGAATCCGCCATGTCGCCGGCGGCCTTTTCCATGCCGAGCAGGATCTGGCCGAGGCCGCGGGCATCGAGGATGCGCGTGCGAGCGAGGTCCTCCGGATTGCCGGAGCGTGGATCCTGCGGGAGGTAGCCGATCTCGCCGGTGCTGTCGATGGTGCCGCCGGTGGCGAGTTCCTCGCCGGCGAGCACCTTGGTCAGGGTGGTCTTACCGGCACCGTTACGGCCGACGAGGCCGATCTTGTCGCCACGCTCCACTCGGAAGGTGACGTCCTCCATGAGCATGCGTGCGCCGACACGCAGTTCGAGGTCGTGCACGGCGAGCACAGGCAGAGTCCATTCTTTAGTCGCCGCTTTTTTGTGTATTGGCGACAAGGGGAGGGTGGGGGTAGGCCTCTAGTATAAATCGTGGGCCAACGGTCCGATTCCCGCCGCTAGTCAAGGAGAACGAATGTCCAACCTGACCCTGGCCCCCGGCCGTCCGACCCTCGCCGATCGGCTGTTCAGCCGCAGCATCGTCATGGACGTGATCCTCGTCGCCGCGGGGGCCGCGCTCACGGCGATCGCCGCTCAGCTCGCCGTCCCGCTCTGGCCGGTGCCGATCACGGGTCAGACCCTCGCCGTGCTCATTGTCGGTAGTACTCTCGGTGCCGTCCGCGGCGCGCTGTCCATGGTGCTCTACGCCGTTCTCGGCATCGTCGGCCTTCCCGTCTTCAGCGACGCGTCGCACGGCTTCGGCGTCATCGCGGGCCCCACCGGTGGATACATCGTCGGCTTCATCTTCGCCGCGGCTCTCACCGGATGGCTCGCCCAGCGCTCATGGGACCACAAGCTGCTCGGCGCCGTCGCCTCCTTCGCCGCGGGCACGGTGGTCACCTTCGCGATCGGCCTCCCCTGGCTCGCCCTGTCACTGGGCCTCACGCTGGAGCAGACTCTCGCGGCCGGCCTGTACCCGTTCATCATCGGTGGAATCGTCAAGGCGCTGCTCGCGGCGGCATTCATTCGTCTCGCCTGGTTCGGCGTCAACCGTGCCGACGACCGCAACCGGGATCTCCAGGCTTAGACCGCCGAAAAAATGCCCCGACCGCGATGGTCGGGGCATTTTTCATGTTGGGAACGGCTACATCGAGAAGCCGAGCGCGCGCATCATGTCGCGGCCGTCGTCCGTGATCTTCTCCGGGCCCCACGGCGGCATCCAGACCCAGTTGATGCGGAACTGCTCGACGACGCCATCCAATGCCTGCGCGGTCTGCTCCTCGATCACGTCGGTGAGCGGGCATCCCGCCGATGTCAAGGTCATGCTGATGATCAGCGCGTTGTTCTCGTCGTCCCAGGTGAGGTCGTAGATCAGGCCGAGGTCGACGATGTTGACGCCGAGCTCCGGATCGACAACGTCTTTGAGCGACTCCTCGACCTGGTCGAAGAGCTGCGGTGCGAGTGCTACAGCCATGATTTCAGCCTACGCCTGTGACGGGGAGGTCGCATCGGCGAGACCGCTTTCGGTCAGGAATCGATCGTAGCCCTCGTTCTCGAGACGATCCGCCAGCTCTGGGCCGCCCTGCTCCGCGATCCGACCGTCGACGAACACGTGCACGAAGTCCGGGGTGATGTAGCGCAGGATGCGCGTGTAGTGCGTGATCAGCAGCACCCCGAGACCGGTGTTCGCCTTGGCCCGATTGACCCCCTCTGAGACGATCTTGAGGGCGTCGACGTCGAGGCCGGAGTCGGTCTCGTCAAGGATCGCGAACTTTGGCTTGAGCAGTTCGAGCTGGAGGATCTCGTTGCGCTTCTTCTCGCCGCCGGAGAAGCCCTCGTTCACATTACGGTCTTTGAACGATGGGTCCATGCGGAGGTTCTTCATCGCTTCCGTCACCTCTTTGCTCCAGGTGCGGATCGACGGCTGAACGCCGTCGATGGCGGTCTTGGCAGTGCGAAGGAAGTTCGTGACAGCCACGCCGGGGATCTCCACCGGATACTGCATCGCGAGGAAGAGGCCGGCGCGGGCACGGGCATCCACCGTCATGGCGAGCACGTTCTCCCCGTCGAGGGTGATCGTTCCCCCTTCGACGTGATACTTCGGATGCCCGGCGATCGTGTAGGCGAGCGTCGACTTTCCAGAACCGTTCGGCCCCATGATCGCGTGGATCTCACCCTCGTTGACGACCAGGTCGACGCCCTTGAGGATCTCCTTGGTGCCCTGTTCGGTTTCCACGCTCACGCGGAGGTCTTTGACTTCTAGTACGGACATTGATGCGCTTCCTAGGCTGTTTTCTTAAGCAGTGACGACGGGGGTCGGGTCGATGTACACATCGCCGTCGACGATGGATACGGCGAAAACGGGGACCGGCTCGTAGGCCGGGAGGGTGATCGGCTTGCCGGTGAGGAGGGAGAACTTCGAGCCGTGGGCCCAGCATTCGAGCGTGTCGTCTTCGACGAAGCCCTCGGCGAGCGAGATGTCGCCGTGCGTGCAGGTGTCGCCGATCGCGTGCACAGTGCCCTCCGAGTCCCGCACGAGGGCGATGGGAGTGCCGTCGATGACGACTCTGACCGCCGAGCCGAGTTCGATTTCGTCCTCTGAACAGATCCTGACGGCCATCAGCGACTCGCCACGTCCACGAGGAGTTCCGCCTCGATCGCCTCCTGAAGGCGAGCCTCGAGCGCTGGCGACCCGATCTTCTGCACGATCTCGGAGAGGAATCCGCGCACTACGAGGCGGCGGGCGTCATCTTCCGAGATGCCGCGTGCCTGCAGGTAGAACAGTTGCTCGTCGTCGAAACGCCCGGACGCGCTCGCGTGGCCGGCGCCGGCGATGTCACCCGTCTCGATCTCAAGGTTGGGGACGGAGTCGGCGCGCGCCCCGTCGGTGAGCAAGAGGTTACGGTTCTGCTCGTAGCTATCCGTGCCAGCAGCCGTTGGTCGGATGAGAACATCGCCGACCCAGACGGTGTGAGCACCGACGCCCTGCAGCGCGCCCTTGTAGTTCACCCTGGACTTGGTGTTGGGAGCGTCGTGGTTGACGAAGATCTGCTGTTCGAGATGCTGCCCGGTGTCGGCGAAGTAGAGGCCGAAGAGCTCGACGTCGCCTCCCTCGCTCGAGAGATGCGTCGACGGGTTGATGCGTACGACCGACCCGCCGAGAGACACGACCACGTGCCTGAGCCTGGCATCCCTGCCGATCTCGGCGAAGTGGCTGGCGAGATGGATGGCGTCGTCATCCCACTCCTGCACCGTGACGACGGTGAGCTCCGCGCCCTCCTCGAGCACGATCTCGACGTTCTCGCTGAGCAGCGCCTCGCCCGACCCCTGCAGCACGACGATGCCACGACTGTGGTGCTCTGCGACGATCACCGTGTGCGCGGCGCGCGGCGCGGTGCCGAGAGCGGTGCGGTTGACCACGACCTCGACGGGCTCCTCGCCCGTGATGGTGATGGCGAGCGCCTTCTGGAAGCTGCTCCAGGCGTTGGCCGATGCCCGCTCCTCCGGCTTTCCGGCACGACCGATCCTCTGGTCGTCGCGATCGATCCACTCGATGCGCAGTCCGGCGGCGTTCGAAGCCTCGATCGGCAGCGGTGATCCGTCCAACTCGCCACCGGTCAACGGAGTGAGTTTGGCGACCGGACTGTGCTTCCATTCGAGTTCCTGGCCGGTGACGGCCTCGAAGTCGTCGATCTCGAAGGAACTGAACCGCGCAGAACGCACCTGCACCGGTACCAGGCCCCAGCCGCCATCGCTGTGCTGCTTGGAACCGAGACGTGAGTGATCTGGGCTATTCGGGATGCCGGAACCGGCCGGGGACGTCACGAGTGTTACGGGGGCTGACATCTAGCCGACAATTCCTTCCGACGTGAGGAGAAAGGTCATCCGACACTGCCTTCCATGCCCATTTCGATGAGCTTGTTGAGTTCGAGGGCGTACTCCATCGGGAGTTCGCGAGCGATCGGCTCGATGAAGCCGCGGACGATCATCGCCATGGCTTCGTCTTCCGGCATGCCGCGGGACTGCAGGTAGAAGAGCTGTTCTGCGCTGACGCGGGAGACCGTGGCCTCGTGGCCCATCTGCACGTCGTCCTCGCGGACGTCCGTCGTCGGATAGGTGTCGGAACGCGAGATGGCGTCGACCAGCAGCGCGTCGCAGCGAACTGTGTTGGCAGAATGGTGGGCGCCTTCTGCGATTCGGACCTCGCCGCGGTAGCCGGTGCGTCCTCCCCCGCGCGCGATCGACTTCGACACGATCGAGGACTGCGTGTACGGGGCCATGTGAATCATCTTGGCGCCGGCATCCTGGTGCTGTCCGGGACCCGCGAAGGCCACGGAGAGCGTCTCGCCCTTGGCGTGTTCGCCGACCAGGTAGATCGATGGGTACTTCATAGTGACCTTGGAACCGATGTTGCCGTCGATCCACTCCATGGTCGCGCCCTCGTGCGCCATCGCGCGCTTGGTGACCAGGTTGTACACGTTGTTCGACCAGTTCTGGATGGTCGTGTAGCGGACCCTGGCGTTCTTCTTTACGATGATCTCGACGACCGCGGAGTGCAGCGAGTCCGACTTGTAGATCGGCGCCGTGCAGCCCTCGATGTAGTGAACGTATGAACCCTCGTCGGCGATGATCAGCGTGCGCTCGAACTGGCCCATGTTCTCCGTGTTGATTCGGAAGTAGGCCTGCAGCGGGATGGACACGTGCACGCCCTTCGGCACGTAGACGAAGGAACCGCCCGACCACACCGCGGTGTTGAGCGCCGCGAATTTGTTGTCTCCGGCCGGAATGATCTTGCCGAAGTATTCCTCGAAGAACTCCGGATGCTCGCGCAACGCCGTGTCGGTGTCCATGAAGATGACACCCTTTTCCTCGAGCTCCTTGTTGATCGTGTGATAGACGACCTCTGACTCGTACTGGGCGGCGACGCCGGAGACCAGTCGCTGGCGCTCAGCCTCTGGGATGCCCAGCTTCTCGTAGGTGTTCTTGATGTCGTCAGGGAGGTCGTCCCAGGTCTGGGCCTGCTTCTCGGTGGAGCGGACGAAGTACTTGATGTTGTCGAAGTCGATCCCGGAGAGGTCGGCGCCCCAGGCAGGCATGGGCTTCTTGTAGAACAGCGAGAGCGCCTTGAGGCGGTTCTTCAGCATCCACTCCGGTTCGGCCTTGAGCGCGGAGATGTCCGCGACGACCTCTGGCGAAATACCGCGCCTGGCGGACGCTCCTGCCACATCGGAGTCAGACCAACCGAATTCGTAGATGCCGAGGCTCTCGAGTTCCGGGCGGTCGATCAGGATGTCTGACATGTGAATACCTCTTCTCCTACCTGCACTAACCCGGCAGCCGTGCCGGTCATTCCCGTGATCCGTTGGTGTCCGCGTTGGGGACCGAATGGTTGGGTGCAAGCTCTGTGCTGCGTTGAGCTAACCCGGCGATCGCCTGTCTGGCCTCGAGCGTGGGCCGCGCCGCCCATTACGTTGCGGCTGTCGGCTACGCCGCACCACTCGACCTGCCAATTCTACAGGGAGAAGGCCGGATCGGTTAGGCATCCACCGGATTGACAGCTGTGGTCGCGCGCGAACCCTGGAGGTTCGGAAACAGTCCGGGATTCACGTCGAGCAGCACTCTGAGGGCACCGATCCAGACCAGGGCGGAGCCGAGGAGGTGGATGGCAACGAGGGAGCCAGGAATCCCGGTCAGCGACTGCACGAGTCCCACGGCGGCCTGTGCGACGGCGATGACGACAAAGAACAGCACCCGCCGTCTGGCCAACCGCGTCTGGGTGGTGCCACGCAGCGACAGCCAGAGTGCTATCGCCAGGACGATCGTGGCCGATCCCACGATGCCGTGCAGGATCGCCACATCGGCCCAGACGAAGGTCATGCGGGGAACGGCGGCGGAATCGCCAGAATGCGGCCCCGATCCCGAAACGAGGGTTCCCACGACGATCAACAGCAGAGTGCAGACGACCAGCGACACACTCAACACCACCGAGATGCGGGATTGCGCGACCGGGATGCGCGGAATCTCGCGGGCTCGGTGCCAGGTCAGGGTCGTCGTCGTGAGCAGCGCGATGGCCATCAGAAAGTGGAAGGCGACGACGTAGGGGTTGAGGGCGGTCAGCACGCTGATTCCGCCGGCGATCGCGTTGGCGACGACGAGCCAGAACTGCGACCAGGCGAGGCGGGTGAGGATGCGATTGCGCGGCTTCTGGAGCCTGACGGCGACGATGGCCCAACCGACGGCGACGATCAGTAGGCCGGTGAGCGCCCGGTTGGAGAATTCGATCAGGCCGTGGATGCCGAGTTCCGGCGTCGTGGTCAGCGAGTTGGCATCGCAGGCGGGCCAGGTCGGGCAGCCGAGCCCGGATCCGGTGACTCGCACCACCCCGCCACTGAACACGATGAAAACGCTGACGAGCAGTGCCGCGGTGGTCGCCAGGCGCATCGCCCTGGGTCCGAGGCTGTACCGGTCGGCGAGGTAGGAGAACGGTGTGACGATGAGGTTTCTCTATCCTGTGGTGTGCTGTTCTGCCTGGCGTTAGAAGTGCAGAAGCGGATCGATTCCGACGGCCACGAACAGCACGGTCAGATAGCTGATCGAGCTGTGGAACACCCGCATCGGCTTGACCTCGCCGTGTCGGATCGCCATCGAATAGAGGCGATGCGATTCGTAGATGAACCAACCGCCGGCGAGCACGGCGACGACGGAATAGACGATACCCATGTGGGCGACAGGAATGAGCAGCAGCGAGCAGGCGATGGTCGCCCATGCGTAGAGAACCACCTGGAGGCCGACGACGGTGCGGCCGCGCACGACCGCAAGCATCGGAACATTGACCGAGGCGTAGTCCGCGCGGTAGCGCATCGAGAGCGGCCAGTAGTGCGGTGGCGTCCAGAGGAAGACGATGCCGAAGAGGATGACCGGCGTCCAGTTGAGCGAACCGGTCACCGCTGCCCAGCCGATGAGGACGGGCATGCAGCCGGCGGCACCGCCCCAGACGATGTTCTGCGGGGTGCGGCGCTTGAGCACGAGCGTGTAGACGAGAACGTAGAACAGGATCGCCGCGACCGAGAGCGCGGCGGCGAGCCAGTTGACGAGCAGCCCCAGCCAGAGGGTCGACACGACGCCGAGAACCCAGGAGAACACCAGGGCCTCGCGATCGCTCAGTTCACCGGTGACGAGCGGGCGACTGCTCGTGCGCTTCATGACGCGGTCGATGTCGCGGTCGATGTAGCAGTTGAACGCCCCGGCGGAACCGGCGCTCAACGCGCCGCCGACGAGCGTCCAGAGCACGAGCCAGAGGTCCGGGATGCCATTCTGGGCGAGGATCATGACCGGGGCCGTCGTCACGAGGAGGAGTTCGATGACCCTGGGCTTGGTGAGCGCGAAAAACGCCCGCGTCTTGCGCACGAAGCCGATGCGTTCGTTGGGCAGCCGTGTCTCTACCGCTACGTCCATTGCTCCTCTAACGACAGTGATGTCCTCTATCGATTCTAGGCGCTCGCCATACGCGACTACGCCGCCGGCGGCCCGGATTAGAACGACGCAGCGCAGCGTTCTCTATACTTGAATGTGCTTGCCAGCTGCAGGCCGCTTCGCTAAGCGCCCCCAACCTCGCTGCGAACCTGGCCGCCTGCCGCAATGTCGATGATGTCAGGCGAGCGCGCAACCTCTACAGCGGCGAACCCGATCGGGCGAAGCCCGCGGCAACAGAAGGGTCATCATCTCGTGGCAGCTCTCCAATGGGATCCCATTGACAACAAGGCCGTCGACACCGCTCGCGTTCTCGCAGCGGATGCCGTGGAGAAGGTGGGAAACGGGCATCCTGGCACGGCCATGAGCCTCGCCCCCGCCGCCTACCTGCTCTTCCAAACGGTCATGCGCCGCGACCCGAGCGACAGCACCTGGATCGGCCGTGACCGTTTCATCCTCTCGGCCGGCCACAGTTCGCTCACGCAGTATGTACAGTTCTATTTCGGTGGTTACGGACTCGAGCTCGACGACCTGAAGGCACTTCGCACCTGGGGATCGAAGACGCCTGGGCACCCCGAGTACGGCCACACCGACGGTGTCGAGATCACGACAGGTCCGCTCGGCCAGGGGATCTCGGCATCCGTTGGCTTTGCCTATGCTGCCCGCTACGAGCGCGGCCTGTTCGATCCAGACGCGGAATGGGGAACCAGCCCATTCGACCACTACATCTACACGATCGCCGGAGACGGCGACATGCAGGAGGGCGTCACGAGCGAGGCTTCGTCGCTCGCCGGTCATCAGGAGCTCGGCAACCTGATCGCCATCTACGACAGCAACCAGATCTCGATCGAGGACGATACCAATATCGCTTTCACCGAGGACGTGAGGGCCCGCTACGAGGCCTATCACTGGCACGTGCAGGTCGTCGACTGGAAGAAGACCGGACAGTACATCGAAGATGTCGTCGCGCTGAACGACGCGATTGAAGCGGCCAAGGCCGAGACCTCGAAGCCGTCGCTCATCATTCTCAAGACGATCATCGGATGGCCGAGCCCGAAGAAGCAGAACACCGGCAAGATCCACGGATCGGCTCTCGGCGCAGACGAGCTCAGGGCGGTCAAGGAGGTTCTCGGCTTCGACCCGGAGAAGACCTTCGACGTCGACCCGGAGGTCATCGCCCACACCCGCAAGGCCGTGGATCGCGGTAAGGCGGCCCACGCCGAATGGAACGAACAGTTCGACGCCTGGGCCGCGACGAACCCGGAGCGCAAGGAGCTCCTCGATCGCCTCCTGTCCGGCGCTCTCCCGGACGGCGTCGAAGAAGCCCTCCCCGTGTTCGAAGCGGGTAAAGAGCTTTCTACCCGCGCCGCATCCGGCAAGGTGCTGAACGCCCTCGGGCCGGTCATCCCGGAGCTGTGGGGCGGATCGGCCGACCTGGCGGAGTCCAACAACACGACCATCGAGGGTGCGGCATCCTTCGTTCCCGCCGAGCGGTCGACGCACGAATGGACCGGTAACAAGTACGGCCGTGTGCTGCACTTCGGCATCCGCGAGCACGCCATGGGCGCCATCCTCAACGGCATCGTGCTGCACGGCAACACGCGCCCCTTCGGCGGTACCTTCCTGATCTTCAGCGATTACATGCGTCCGGCGGTCCGATTGGCCGCCCTCATGAAGGCACCGACCATTTACGTGTGGACCCACGACTCCGTCGCGCTCGGCGAAGACGGCCCTACCCACCAGCCGGTCGAACAGCTCGCCGCACTACGTGCGATCCCCGGTCTCGACATCGTGCGTCCAGGGGACGCGAACGAGGTCGCCTGGGCCTGGAAGACGGTCCTCGAGCGCCGCAACGGTCCAGCAGGCATCGCCCTGACCCGGCAGAACATCCCCGTGTTCGAGCGCGGCGATGACGTGGCCAGCGGCGACACCTTCGCCGCCGCCAGGCACGTCGCCAGGGGCGCGTACGTTCTCGCCGAGGCGCCGAACGGCTCACCCGACGTGATCTTCATCGCCACCGGCTCCGAGTTGCAGATCGCCGTCGATGCGCGCGAACAGTTGAAGGCTGAGGGCGTCAACGCCCGCGTCGTGTCGGCGCCGAGCCTCGAGTGGTTCGAGGAGCAGAGCGCCGAGTACCGCGAGTCGGTCCTGCCGAAGGCGGTCAAGGCGCGCGTCTCGATCGAGGCCGGTATCGATCTGACCTGGCGTTCGTACGTCGGCGACGCGGGCCGCAGCGTATCCATCGAGCACTTCGGTGCATCCGCCGACTACAAGACGCTCTTCCGCGAGTTCGGCATCACCACCGAGCACGCCATCGCCGCAGCCAAGGACTCGCTCGCCGCCGTCTAGGCGCGGGCACAGGAAAGAAGACAGAAATGACTGAGAAGAACCCCACACAAGCTCTTTCGGAGGTCGGCGTCAGCATCTGGCTCGACGACCTCTCTCGCGAACGAATCACCTCCGGCGGCCTGGCACGACTGATTGCCGACCGGCAGGTGGTCGGAGTGACGACCAACCCGACGATCTTCGCCAGTGCCCTCGCCAAGGGCGAGGCCTACGACGCCCAGGTCGCCGAACTCGCTGCGGCCGGCAAGTCCGTGACCGAGGCGGTCTTCGAGATCACGACGGACGATGTCGCGAATGCGAGTGACATCTTCCGCCCGGTTTACGATTCGACCGGTGGCAAGGACGGTCGCGTGTCGATCGAGGTCGAGCCCGGTCTCGCGCACGACGCCGCGGGCACCATCGCCGAGGCCAAGCAGCTCTGGGCGAAGGTCAATCGTCCGAACGCGATGATCAAGATTCCCGCCACGATCGAAGGTCTCGAGGCCATCACCGAGACGATCGCCGCCGGAATCAGCGTCAACGTCACACTCATCTTCAGCCTCGAACGCCATCGCGAAGTCATCAACGCCTATCTGGCCGGGCTCGAGAAGGCCAGGGCCGCAGGCCACGACCTCTCCACCATCCGTTCGGTTGCGTCCTTCTTCGTGTCGCGCGTCGACACCGAGATCGACAAGCGTCTCGAGGCCATCGGCACCCCTGAGGCGATCGCCCTGAAGAGCAAGGCGGGTATCGCCAACGCCCGTCTCGCCTACCAGGTTTTCGAGCAGGCCTTCGACAGCGAGCGCGCCAAGGGCCTCATCGCCGCCGGTGCCAACCGCCAGCGACCACTGTGGGCGTCCACCGGCGTCAAGGATCCGAGCCTGCCCGACACGCTCTACGTGACGGAGCTCGCGGTCGCCGACGTCGTGAACACGATGCCGGAGAAGACCCTCGAGGCGACTTTCGATCACGGCGTGATCGAAGGCGACAAGGTCACCGGCAGCTATGCCGATGCGAACGCCGTCCTCGATGCACTCGCAGCGCAGGGCGTTTCCTACGACGAGGTCACGGCCCTTCTGGAGAAGGAGGGCGTAGAGAAATTCATCGTCTCCTGGAATGAGCTGCTCGACACGGTCACGGCAGCCCTCGAGTCCGCACAGGCGGGAGTGGTCAAGTGAGCTTCGACATCGCGGTAAGCGGTGCGGCGGCCGAGGCCGTCGATCGTGTCGTCCCGCAGCTCGTCAGCGACCTCGTCGCCTCGCGCATCACCGACCTTGATCCGACCCTCTGGGGCCCGGATGCCGAAGAGGAAGCCGCAAAACGGCTCGGCTGGACCGAGTCCGTGGTCATTTCGGAGCCGTTGATCGACGACATCATCGCCCTCCGCGACAAGCTGCACGCCGAAGGCGTCAATCACATCGTGCTCTGCGGCATGGGCGGATCTTCGCTCGCTCCCGAGGTGATCACCCGTACGGCGGGCGTCGAGCTCACCGTGCTCGACTCGACCGACCCGGGCCAGGTGCTCGCCGCCCTGGACGACCGGCTCGAGACGACCGTGGTCGTGGTCTCGTCGAAGTCGGGTTCGACCCTTGAGACCGCAAGCCAGCGTAAGGCCTACGAAAAGGCTTTCCATGACGTGGGCATCGACCCCATCGAGCGCATCGTCGTCGTGACCGATCCCGGTTCCCCGCGCGACTCGGATGCCCGTGAGGCCGGCTATCGGGTCTTCAATGCTGACCCGAACGTCGGCGGTCGCTATTCGGCGCTCACCGCCTTCGGTCTCGTGCCGTCAGGACTTGCCGGTGTCGACATCCGCGCACTCCTCGCCGAAGCCTCCTCCGTAAGCGGCCGTCTGGCCGTCGACACCCCCGACAATCCGGGTCTGGTGCTCGGTGCGGCGATTGCCGGCACCAAACCTCTCAAAAACAAGCTCGGCATCGTCTCCGACGGCACATACATCGTCGGCTTCGGCCACTGGGTCGAACAGCTGATCGCGGAGTCCACGGGCAAGCTCGGTAAAGGCATCCTGCCGGTCGTGCTCGATGTCCACTCCCCCGAGCTGACCGAGCATCTCGACGACGTTCAGATCGTGCGCCTCGTCGAGAGCGCGCGGGCGACCGAAGAGGTCGCGGATGGCGAGATCGAGATCAGCGGCACCCTCGGTGCGCAGATCCTCGTCTGGGAGTACGCGGTGGCCGTCGCCGGTCGCCTGCTCGGCATCAATCCCTTCGATCAGCCCGACGTCGAGTCCGCGAAGATCGCGACCCGGGCACTGCTCGACTCCCGTCCGGAGCCGGTCGCTCCGTCATTCGTCTCGGACGGCATCGAGGCGCGCGGCTCGGCCGAGTTGCTCGGTGGGGCCGATTCGATCTCCGGCGCTATCGACGCGCTGCTCGCACAGATCGGTCCGGACGGCTACCTTGCCGTGCAGGCCTATGTCGACCGCCACGCGAACCGCGGGCTCGCCAAACTGCGTGACCTTCTGGCCGCGAAGACCGGCCGCCCAGTCACCTTCGGCTGGGGCCCGCGCTTTCTGCACTCGACCGGGCAGTTCCACAAGGGGGGACCCGCGATCGGCGTCTTCCTGCAGATCACCGCGACCGCGGCGCAGGACCTCGAGATCCCGGACAGCCCCTTCAGCTTCGGCTATCTCATCCAGGCCCAGGCCGCTGGGGATGCCAGTGTGCTCGCCGAGCACGGCCGTCCCGTTCTCACCCTTACGCTGACCGATCCGGCAGCGAACCTCACCACGCTCTTCAGCGCGGTCGACCAGAAACTCTGAGGAGCCGAATGTCCCCGGTGGAAATCACACCGGAGTTCAACCCGTTGCGGTTGCCCTCCGACCGCCGACTCAACCGAATTGCCGGACCCAGCGCACTGATCATCTTCGGTGTCACTGGTGACCTCGCACGCAAGAAGCTGATGCCGGCCGTGTACGACCTCGCGAACCGCGGGCTGTTACCCCCCGGCTTCGCTCTCGTGGGCTTCGCGCGCCGCGACTGGGTGGATCAGGACTTCGCACAGGTCGTCCACGACGCGGTCAAGCAATATGCGCGTACACCTTTCGATGAGGATGTCTGGAAACAGCTGGCCGAGGGCATTC
>JAODMH010000174.1 GCA_025465035.1 Microbacteriaceae bacterium
GCCGCCCAGGATGCGAGCGCGCCCACCAGGCCAGACTCCGGGATGGTGATGATCCAGCCGATGGCGATGCGGCCAGCGGTCTTCGAGCGCACGGTCGCCCCCTTGCGGCCGTTGCCCGTGCAGATCACCGAACCGGTGGCGACCTGCGTCGTCGAGAGGGCGAAGCCCAGGTGGGTCGAAGCGAGGATGGTGGCGGTGGTCGCCGCCTCCGCCGCGAAACCCTGCCCAGGTTCGATCTCGGTGAGGCCCTTTCCGAGCGTACGGATGATGCGCCATCCGCCGGTGTAGGTACCGACCGCGATCGCGAACGCACACACGACGATCACCCACGGCTCTGGACCAGTGCCGCTGCCCTGGTAGCCCGCCGCGATCAGGGTGAGAGTGATGACACCCATCGTCTTCTGCGCGTCGTTCGTACCGTGGGCGAGAGACACCAGGGACGACGTGAACATCTGGCCGTAGCGGAACCCCCCGCGCTGCTTCTTCTTGGTTACCGAGTAGGCGATACGTGTCGCGATGAACGCGACGAGTCCGGCCGTGATGGGTGCGAGAAGCGCCGGGAACACGATCTTGGAGAGCAGCACCGACAGATCGATCGAACCGAAGCCTGCCCCGACAATGGCCGCTCCGATCAGACCGCCGAACAGCGCATGGCTGGAACTCGACGGCAGCCCGAGAATCCAGGTGACGAGGTTCCAGAGGATTGCGCCGATGAGCCCCGCGAAGATCATCACCGGGGTGATCTGGATGCCGTTCTGGCCCTCGCGGATCAGGCCGCCGGAGATCGTCTTCGCGACCTCCGTCGAGAGAAAGGCGCCGACCAGGTTGAGAACCGCGGCAATGGCGACGGCCACCTTGGGCTTGAGGGCTCCCGTCGCGATGGGTGTCGCCATCGCGTTGGCGGTGTCATGAAAACCGTTGGTGAAGTCGAAGAGGAGCGCCAGCGCGATCACCAGCACGACCATGAGCGAGATGTCCACTGCGGATGAGTCTTACAGGAAGGTGAACGGGAGGCAAGCGGCGGATTAACTCGTTCGGCAGGCCGGCTCCGGCCCCGGCACGGCGTAGAGTTTTTGCACCATGACACTCATCTCGGTCGTGATCCCCGCGTTCAACGATGCGGAGATGCTGCGCAGCTGTTTGGCCGCCCTCGCGACGCAGACTCGTGAGGCCGACGAGGTCATCGTCGTGGACAACGGCAGCACCGACAACACCGCGCGAGTTGCCATCGATGGGGGTGCCCGCGTGGTGTTCGAGCCGCGACGCGGCATCTTTTCGGCCACGGCCGCTGGGTTCGACTCCGCGACAGGCGACGTCGTCGCCCGGCTCGACGCCGACTCGCGACCGGCGTCCGACTGGCTGGAACGCATTGAGCAGGTGCTGCGCGACCAGGACGGCCTCACGGCGGTGACCGGGCCGGGTGAGTTCTACGGCGCGAACGCCGTGGTTCGCTGGCTCGGGCGGGTGATCTATATCGGCGGTTTCTTCTGGTTCATCGGGATCCTGCTCGGGCATCCGCCACTCTTCGGGTCCAACTTCGCGATGCCCATCGGGATGTGGCTCAGAGTGAGGGGCACTGTCAACAGTCACGTGCGCACAGTTCACGACGACCTGGACCTCAGCTATCACCTGCAGCCGGACATGGATGTCATCTACGACGAGAGCCTGCACGTCGCGATCTCGGCGCGCCCATTCGAATCGTTCGCCAGCATCGGACGGCGGCTGGCCTGGGCGTACACGACGCTCTCGCTCGACTTCCGTGAGATCTCACCGGGCGAGCGTCGTCGCCAACGTCGCGAATGGGCGGAGGGCCAGCTGGAGGCGACGCACGACGGGCTCGCGGCCTGACCCACTAGCGTCCGGTGGGCGCACCTGACGCCGGCGAAGAAACCGCGGCCGACTACGCCGACCGTGAGTAGAGCTCGATCAGGTCGCGATTCAGCTGATGGGGCGAGGTCTCACACGGACTGTGCCCGGTACGGTAGACGGCGAGCTTGGCGCCGATCTCCGTCGCGAAGGTACTGTGCAGAGCCAGCGGCCACAGGTCGTGCTCGCCTACCGCCACCAGTTTGGGGATGGTCGACGCTTCCAGCTGCTGACGGCAATCGGGCGCGCGCTTCATGAGCCGGATGATGTCTTCGACGGCCGCGACGCGCGTGATGCCAAGGCGGTGCTTCACGAAGGCGAGGCGCCCGGGCGGCACTCTGGTGAAGTTGCGACGCAGGCCCCAGATCATCAGTGCCGCCCCGATGCGGCCGGTGGCAAGTCCGCTGAACCAGCCGATCCTTTTCACGCCGCGGAACCCCTGCCCCGGCTGCGGCGGGCAGCTGAGCAGGGTCAGGCTCGCGAACAGCTCGGGGCGGCGCACCATGGCGAGCTGCGCCACGGTCCCCGCGAAGGAGTAACCGAGTACGTGAGCGGGGCCGGGGGCCCGTTCGAGAATCGCCACCATGTCATCCACGAAGAGCTCGTAGTCGTAGCGCCCGCGCGGAGTCACCAGCCGTTCCGGACCCGCCGCGGTCGACTCGTACTGCCCAGCGATGTCGTAGCTCTGCACGTAGTATCCGGCCGCGGCGAGCCCTGGCATCATGAGCGCGAAGTCTTCCTTCGATCCGGTCACACCGGGGACGAGCAGCACCCACCGATGCGCGGGATCCCCCAGCGAGACCATGGCAAGAGGCCCGCTCGGCGCATCGACGACGGAAGTGACGGAGCCCTCCGGATGCACAGTCCAGTCCAAATCGAGCAGTTCTGAGTCCAGCCGTGCCGCCTCGTCGACGACCGCCGAGCCGAAATCTTGGAGATGCGCGCCTGCCCTGTTCTTGCCCCGTGCCTCGCGCATCGCCACGAAGACAATCTAGCCTTTGCCGAATGCCACCAGGGAATTCGCGGTGACCCGCGCCACGAACTCCTGCAGCGCCCGGTACACCTCCTGGGATTCGGGAAAACTCGCGTTCTGCTGCCAGGTGTGCTCGGTGTTGCGCCGGGAACGTTCGTAGATGACAGTGTCGACCGGCACCCTGTGCTTGTGGAGACGCTCGAGAAAGTTGAGGTTGGCGCGGTAGAAGTAATCGCGCTCCGAGGTGGTGAGGAAGACCGGCGGATGCCCGGCCTCGACCCATTCGATCGGCGACAGGTACCGCGACGCGAGCCGCAGCGAGAGCCCCCGTCCGTTCCTTGGCAGGAGAATCCTGATGAAGTTGCGGCTCAAGATGAATCCGCGCTCGAAGATCACCGAGAAGTCCACCGCGCTGCAGTGTTGCACCAGGCCACGAAGACTCGATCGCGTCAGCGCCGGACGAAGCTTGTAGTGAGCGGCGAGTTCTGGATGGCTGACCACGGCCGAGTAGATCGCGGCGATCTGGCCGCCTGCCGAATCACCCCCGAGCACGACGCGGCCCGCGTCGCCACCGTAGGACGCGATGTTGTCGCGTACCCACTCGAGTGCCGCATCCGCGTCCTCGATCATGTGCGACATCCGAAAGCCTGTCGCCTTGCGGTAGTTCACGTTGACGACGACCATGCCAGCAGCGGCCTGGCTCGCACAGTATTTGGTGAGCGCAGCCTTGTCGCCGGAGGTCCAGCCACCACCGTGGAAATACACATAGACCGGCAGCGGATCGGTGACATCCTGCGGCGCGATGACATCGAGCCGGTGATCGCGGATGCCGTCCCCGACGAAGTCGATGTCCGTCGAGTAATCGACGGTTGTGATCGGATCCGCGTTGAACCGCGACAACTCCCGCCGCTCGAGGCCGACCATCAGGCCCCGCCAGACCCAGACCGGGACGCGCCGGAGCATTCCGCGAGCGCCGTTTCCTGTGGCACGAGGAGCGCGCGCCTGTACCCCGTGGACCTCATGC
>JAODMH010000010.1 GCA_025465035.1 Microbacteriaceae bacterium
AGGGCGACGATCGCCAGGATCGACACCCAGCCGAGCGCGGCGATGTCGGCGAGGCTCAGCTGGAGCCCGAGCACGACGATGCCGAGCCTCAGCAGGCGACGAGAGGCGACCGCCAGGCCCGGCCTGAACACTCCACCGAGAGACGGTCTGAGCGGCGGGATGGAGCCCACGATCACGCCGAGGATGAGGGACGCGGTGAGCCAGGGAATCGCCGGGAGGAGCAGGTGAACGCCATAGCCCGCGGCCGCGCCGACGACCGCGAGGAGCACACCAGCGAGGCTGGTTGTGAGAGGTGAGCGACGCACGCTACTCAACCCGCACTACACCCGGTTCTTCGCCGGATTACTCAGGGTGCCGATGCCCTCGATGGTGATGTCCACCGTCTGGCCGTCGACGAACCCGCCGAGACCCGCAGGAGTGCCGGTCATGATGACGTCACCGGGCAGGAGCGTCCAGACATCCGAGACGTATTCGATGATCTCGGGGACCTTGTGGATCATGTCCTTCGTATTGCCGTGGCGGCGCTTCTCACCATCGACGAAGGTCTGGATCTCGAGGTTGCTCCAGTCCAGTTCCGTCTCGATCACGGGACCGAGCGGCGCGAAGGTGTCGTAGCCCTTCGCCCGCGCCCACTGCCCATCGGCGAACATTTGGTCGCGCGCGGACACATCGTTGCCGATCGTGTAGCCGAAGATGACGTCGGCATAGTTCTCCGCCTTCACCCGCTTGGCGATCTTGCCGATCACGATGACCAATTCGCCCTCGTGCACGATGCGACCCTCGACCGGCGGGATCTGGATGGCGTCGCCCGGTCCGACCACCGCGGTGTTCGGCTTGAGAAAGATGAGCGGATTCTGCGGGCTATGCGCTTCTTCGCTCAGCTCGTCGCGGTGCGCGGCGTAGTTGAGCCCGACGCAGACGACCTTCGACCGGGGGATGACCGGGGCGAGCAACTTCGCCTGTGCGGCCGGAACCCGCTCCCCCGTGGTGCCGAAACCGCTGAACATGGGGTCGCCTTCGAGCACGACGTAGTCGTCCCCGTCGAGGATGCCGTAGCGCGGGTCACTGCCGGCAACGCTGAACCGAGCGATCTTCATGCGTCTTCCCCACTGATCTCGGCCGTCGTGGGACGCGAAAACACCGTCCCGATCGTTCGGACCATGCTTTCATGTCCCCTGGGCCTGGGATTGGTCATGCGTCGAGCCGCGTCATCCAGCCGTGACGGTCCGCCACCCGCCCGTACTGGATGTCGGTGAGCTCCTGCCGCAGCGACATAGTGAGCTCGCCGGCCGTCGCATCCGCCGATCCGATCTCGAATCCGTCGCCGACCAGCTGCGCTATCGGTGTGACGACCGCGGCGGTACCACAGGCGAAAACCTCGACGATGTCGCCGGATGCCACGCCGTCACGCCACTCGTCGATGCTCACGCGCCGACGCTCTACCCGGTGTCCGCGATCTTCCGCGAGCTGGAGGATCGAGTCCCGCGTGATGCCCTGGAGGATGCTGTCGGACTCCGGAGTTACCAGCGTGCCATCCTTCTTCACCAGGACGATGTTCATGCCCCCGAGCTCCTCGAGGTATCTGCCCTCCTCTGAGTCGAGGAACAGCACCTGAGCGCAGCCGTGGTCGTAGGCCTCCTGCTGCGCCACGAGCGACGAGGCGTAGTTGCCACCGGTCTTCGCGGCGCCCGTGCCACCCTTGCCGGCGCGCGCATAGTTCGTTGACAGCCAGATCGATACCGGAGCGACACCGCCGCTGAAATAGGCACCGGCCGGACTGGCGATCACGTAGTAGTTGACCTTCTCGGCAGGACGCACGCCGAGAAAGGCTTCCTTCGCGAACATGAATGGCCGGATGTACAGGCTCGTCTCCGGCGCGGAGGGCACCCAGTCGCCGTCCAGGGCGATGAGCTGCTTGAGCGACTCGATGAAGTATTCCGTCGGCAGCTCCGGCAGGGCGAGACGTGCGGCCGAGCGCTGCATGCGCCTGGCATTGGCGTCCGGGCGGAAGGTCCAGATCGAGCCGTCGGCGTGCCGGTAGGCCTTGAGTCCTTCGAAGATCTCCTGCGCGTAGTGCAGCACCGCGGCAGCGGGATCGAGTGAGATCGGCCCGTATGGCTGAACCCGCGGGCGGTGCCAGCCGCCGCGCACCGACCAGCAGATGTCGACCATGTGATCGGTGAAGAACTTGCCGAAGCCGGGATTGGCCAGAATCTCCTCGCGCTCTGACTCGCCCTTCGCCGCGAGGTTCTTGGTCACCGCGAAGGTGAGCGTCGTCGGTGCGAGGAGGTTGGTGATCATTGTCGGTCCTTCGGTAGTCCTATAGGTATTCTGCGCTCAGCCGAGCGCAAGAGCGATCGCGTCGCCGATCCGGCTCGTGGGACGGCGTGCGGCCCCACGAGAGGCCAGATCGGCCGTCACCGCCGTGGTGACTCGAGCCGCGGCATCCGCAAGCCCGAGGTGGTCGAGCAGCAGGGCAGCGGAGAGGATCGCAGCGGTCGGGTCGGCCGTCTGCGTGCCGGCGATGTCCGGGGCCGAACCGTGCACCGGCTCGAACATGCTGGGGAAGGTTCCGTCGGGGTTGATGTTGCCCGAGGCGGCCAGTCCGATGCCACCGCTGATAGCGGCGGCGAGATCGGTGAGGATGTCGCCGAAGAGGTTGTCCGTGACGATGACATCAAATCTACTCGGATTCGTCACGAGGAAGATAGTCGCGGCGTCGACGTGCAGGTAGTCGACAGAGACCTCCGGAAACTCGGTGCCCACCCGATCGACGGTGCGCTGCCACAGGCTTCCCGCATTGGTGAGCACGTTCGTCTTGTGCACCAGGGTGAGCTTCCTGCGCGACCTGGCCGTGGTGATGGCGAAGGCATAGCGCACGACGCGCTCCACACCGAAGGCCGTGTTGACCGAGACCTCGTTCGCCACCTCGTGCGGTGTTCCGACCCGGATCGCCCCGCCATTGCCGACGTATGGACCCTCCGTTCCCTCGCGGACCACGACGAAATCCACGTCGCCAGGGCTCGACAGCGGAGATTCGACGTTCGGGAACAGCTGGGTCGGGCGCAGGTTGACGTAGTGATCGAAGGCGAAGCGGAGCTTGAGCAACAGGCCGCGTTCGATGATGCCCCCCGCCAGGCGCGGATCGCGTGGATCGCCGCCCACCGCCCCGAGCAGGATCGCATCGTGACTCTTCAACCGCTCGAGACTGTCGTCGCCGAGGATCTCCCCCGTGGCCAGGTAGTGGCCTGCACCGAAGGGGAAATAGGTGGTTTCGATGACGGTATCGGTCGGAACCGCTGCATTCAGCACCTTGACAGCCTCGGCGACGACCTCAGGCCCGATCCCGTCGCCGGGAATCACTGCGAGCTGGATAGTACGGGGCATTCCGGGCTCCTCAAAGACATTGCCGATGCATCCTGCTTCCAGCGTACCGGCAGCTCCCTCACCGGTTCGAACGCCGCTTTCACTGGACGGGGCGCGTACACTTGTATCTAGTTACCAGCTCGCAGCGACGCGATCAGTTGTTGTGAATATGACGTCCCATCCGACAACGAAAGGACTCATCATGGGCATCGGCACAGGAATCTTTCTCTTCGTCGTAGGCGCGATCCTCACTTTCGCCCTCAACATCCAGGTCACCTGGATCAACCTTGATCTCGTGGGCTACCTGCTCATGGGTGCTGGCGTTGTCGTTTTTCTGATCTCCATCATCCTCGTGGCACGTAAGCGCCAGACGGTTTCGACGACGCGTACCGCGGTCGATCCGACGGGCACCGAAAAGGTCACGGAGAAGGAGACCAGGGGAGACGTTCTCTAGGAACGTCGCTCACTCAGAAGCCGACGCGCCCCGCTATTGATTCGGGTTCAAAGCGGGGCGCGTCATGCCCGGACGGCTCTCAGCGCGACTTCGCCATCGCGACGAGCGCGACGAGGGCGCCGACGCCTCCGAACAGCGCGATGATGCCGACCACACTCAGCAGTACTGCAGCCATTGCCAGACTCCCTGTCCCGTTCCATTCGATCCTGCGTGCTGAGTCCAACGTACCAAGCGGCACCCGTCCTTCAAGCCAGCAGGCGTCCGATCGCCCGATTGTAGAAACGAACGAGAGCGCGGTTGTTCTCCCCGTCGGCCGCGTCGGCAAATGCTGCGACCGCCTGTTCCACATTTCCCCGTCGTTCCTCCACATCGCCAAGCGCTGCACTCACGCGACGGCGCATCTCCGCCGGGGCACGGACCCGCAGCGCGAGCAGCTCCTCGGCGGCGCGGTCCAGTTCGACGGCCCCGAGATGGCTTCTGGCGATGATGCCACCGAGTTTCACGATAGGAGCGGGCCATACCCGATTGAGGCCGTAATACAGGGTCGCGATGGCATTCCAGTCGGTGTCCTCCCAGCTGGCCGCGGAGCAGTGCAGACCCGCGATTCCTGCCTGCAGGGCAAAGCGGCCACCGCCGGGCAGTGCGCGGGCGGCGAGAGCGAGTCCGTCGCGCATGCGCTGCCGACCCCAGGCCGATCGGTCGACTTCGGCGAGCGTCAGTGGCATACCGTCCTCGGTAGTCCGTGCCCCGCTTCGCGCCTCGCCCAGCTCGATGATCGCCAGCAGCCCGAGCACCTCCGTGTTGCGCGGATGCTCGGAAACCAGCGCCGTGGCGAGCGTGTGCGCGAGTTCCGCAAGTCGGGCGTCCATGAGTTCATCACCCGCTGCGGCCGTATGCCCGAGGGTGTAGACCCCGTAGATCGTCGTCAGGGCTTCATCGAGGCGGGTCTCGCGATGACGCGCGGATGGCCATACGAAATGCGACTCGGCTCGGGCAATGGCCTTCTTCGCCCTGGTCAGCCGGGCCGCGACAGTGGGCTCAGGGATGCCGAAGAAGTCGGCGATGTCCGCCGTGGGAACGCCGCAGACAATTCGCAGGGCCAGTGCGATCTGCTGCTCGGCGGAGAGGACAGGATCGCAGGCCACGAAGATCAGACCGAGCCGGTCATCCGCGGGTCCGAGCTCCTGTTGCTGCTCCTCCTCGACAGCGAGCATGGGCAGCTTTGTGCGCAGGGCGCGATCGCGGCGAAGAGTGTCGATCGCGATCCGATGGGCGGTCGTCGTGGTCCAGGCGCCGATGTTCCCGATGCGGTCGCCTGCAGCCAGTCGCTCCGCGGCACGTACGAATGCCTCCTGGGCGGCCTCTTCGGCGAGATCGAGGCTCCCGAAGGCGCGAAGGGTGGCCCCGACGACTCGAGGCCACTCTTCGGCGAACGTCACGGCGAGTTCGGAGTCCATCGACCCATTCTCGCCGTACCTCACATTCCGGACATGTTCCAGATCGGACGCACCTCGATGTGGCCTGCCGTCGGGCAGAGAGCCGCGAGTTCCTTCGCCTGTTCCGGCGAGTCCGTCTCGATGACGTAGTAACCGCTCAGGGCTTCGGTCGTCTCGGTGAGCGGACCGTTCGTGTACACCGCGGGCTTGCCGTCCCGTGCCGGCGTCACCGCGAATCCGGTGGATTTCGACTGCAGCGCCTCGCCGCCGAGGATTTTCGCACCGGCCGCGGCGACCGCTGCGGCGAAAGCTCCGTGCTCCCTCTGCGCCCGGGCGTGCTGTTCTTCGGTGACGGTCGCCGAATCCCAGTCGCTTTCGACGATGAGGACGAGATATTGCTCTGACATGCGTACTCCCTGTGTCGGGGACCGTCCGGTCCCAATCGATCGTTTGAGCAAACGACGAACGACGCCGGGTGGAAATCGACAATCGTCGAAAGAAAGTTACTCCGTAATATCGATTTCCCGCAGCAGATCCGCCCTGATCGCGGTGCGCACCTTGTCGAGCAGGCCATCCGGCACCGGGGAGTCGACGGTGAGTACGCTCAATGCCTGGCCGCCGGCCTCACGACGGCTGATCTGCATGCCCGCGATGTTGATGCCGGCGTCGCCGAACTCCTTGCCGTAGACCGCGACGATTCCTGGACGATCCGTGTAGATCATCACGATGAGGTGATCGGCGACCGGCACCTCGACGTCGTAACCGTTGATCTCGACGATCTTCTCGACCTGCTTGGTGCCGGTGAGAGTTCCGGAGACGGAGATCTGGGCGCCGTCGCTCAGTACGCCCCTGATGGTGAGCAGGTTGCGGTACTCGTCACTCGTCGGGTCGGTGATGAGCCGAACGGCGAGGCCGCGCTGCTCCGCCAGGAGTGGGGCGTTCACGTAACTGACCGACTCGCTCACGACGTTCGTAAAGAGCCCCTTGAGCGCCGCGAGCTTGAGCACGCTGACATCGAATTCCACGATCTCGCCGCGGATCTCCACATCGACACCCGTGACCGGGCTGTCGGCGAGACCGGCGAAGACCTGCCCGAGCTTCTCCATGAGGGGGATGCCGGGACGCACTGTCGGGTCGATGACTCCGCCGGCGACGTTGACGGCATCCGGCACGAGTTCGCCGGAGAGAGCGAGACGCACCGACTTCGCGACCGAGACACCCGCCTTCTCCTGGGCCTCATCCGTCGACGCGCCGAGGTGAGGCGTGACGACGATGTTGGGCAGGCCGAGCAGCGGCGAGCCGCTGGGTGGCTCACTGACGAAGACGTCAAGCCCGGCGCCGGCGATCGTGCCAGCCGTGAGCGCGCGATGCAGCGCGGCCTCGTCGATGAGGCCGCCGCGGGCAACATTGACGATGAATGCCGTCGGCTTCATGAGGGCGAGCTGGTCATCGGCGATCATGCCGGTGGTCTCGGGGGTCTTCGGCATGTGGATCGTGACGAAGTCGGACTGCGCCAGAAGCTCTTCCAGCGGCAGCAGAGTCACGCCGAGCTGCTGAGCGCGCGCGGCAGTCACGTAGGGGTCATAGGCCACGACTCTGGTACCGAAGGCCTGCATGCGCGCGGTGATGAGCGCACCGATGCGGCCGAGTCCGATGATGCCGATGGTCTTCTCGAACAGTTCGACGCCGGTGTACTTGGAACGCTTCCACTGGCCGTCGGCGAGCGCGCCGTGAGCCGCGGGGATGTGACGGGCGAGGCTCAGGATGTGGCCGACAGTGAGTTCGGCGGCGGAGATGATGTTCGACGTCGGTGCGTTGACGACCATGACGCCGGCCTCCGTCGCCGACTTGATGTCAACATTGTCGAGACCGACACCGGCGCGCGCGATCACCTTGAGGCTTTTCGCCGCGGCGATCGCCTCGGCATCCACCTGTGTCGCTGAACGAATGAGGATCGCACTCGCGTCGGCGAGCGCCGCCAGCAGCGCCGGACGATCGGTGCCGTCGACGGAGCGGATGTCGAAGTCGGGACCGAGGGCCTCGACGGTCGCGGGTGAGAGTTCTTCTGCGATCAGCACGATCGGGTTTGCCACGAATCGAGTCCTTCGTTTTGCGTGAGAAGCGCGTCGCTGGCGAGTGCGCGGACGGCTCTAGAACTTTATCCCAGACTCGCAGCGCGCCCTTCCCCGTGACGCTGCAATTCACAGCCCGCGTCTCACGGCTGAAGAATGCACCGTCGTCTGATCTACAGCGAGCCGAAGAAGCCCCGTAGCTCGTCTGCCATGAGGTCGGGCTCCTCCAGCGGTAGAAAATGCCCTCCGCGGCCTGGCTCGCTCCAGTGCCGGATGTCGCTGCAGGCACGCTCAGCGATCTCGCGGGGGAAGTTGGCCATCCCCGGCTCGGCGCTGAGCGTGAACGCGGCCGGAACGCCTATCGCCGGACGCGGCTCGTTGAGTGGATAGTCCAGATACTGCCGAAACGACGTGCCGATCGATCCGGTGGTCCAATACAGGGTCAGGATTGTGAGCAGGGTATCGCGGTCGAAGCGGCTCTCCACGTCACCGTGGCAATCGCTCCAGTCGCGGTACTTGTCGACGATCCAAGCCGCGAGACCGACTGGGGAATCGATGAGGGCAGCCGAAACGGTATCCGGCCTGGTCCCCATCATCTCGCTATAGCCGCGGTCGGTCGTGTCATAGACCTCCTCCGCATCGAGGAAAGCTTGTTCGGAGGTCGATAGTGGCCGGTCATCGAAACTGGCCGGCGCCGACGGATGGATCATGTGGATGCCGACGACGCGGTCCGGATGCAGCGCACCTAGCCATCCCGAAACCACTCCACCGATATCGCCGCCGAATGCCCCATAGCGTTCGTAACCCAGGACATCGGTCATGAGCGCATGAAAGGACGACGCCATTGCGGCCCGGGTCAACGGACCACCCGTCAACTCCGAGTAGAGAAAGCCCGGAAGCGACGGCACGATCACGTCAAAGGCGAGCGCGGGGTCCCCGCCGAATCTCGCGGGGTCAGAAAGTCGCTCGGCGAGCGGTAGCATCTCGACGAAACTGCTCGGCCAGCCGTGGCTGAGCAGGAGCGCCAGCGGCGCGGGTGCGTTCTCCGCACGAACCGCATCGAAACGGACGAAGTGCAGCCGCCTACCGCCGACCTCAGCGAGGTAATGCGAATAACCGTTGAGCCACTCCTCCCGACCGCGCCAGTCGAATCCATCGGCCCAGTAGCCGATCAGAGAGCGGAGGTAGTCGGGATCGGCACCAGCAGCCCAGGCCTCGTCTCCACTGCGGGAGGCGAAGCGCGCGTTGATCAACCGCGAGCGCAGGTCGTCGAGTGCTGTCTGCGGAACATCGATGCGAAACGGGATGGGATTCATACTCAGCGAGTTCGTCCCAGTCAGACCAGCGCTACCAGCGTCAGCGAAACGGCGGCGACAACGCTGAGACCGACGAAGAAGCAGACGATCTTGATGAAGACCGAGCGACGCCGCCCCAGGAGGAACGCGGCAACGTAGACCACCGGCGAGATGAGCAGATCCGCGATGAGAATCGCCCAGGGGATGTTGGCGGCCCCAAGGCCGACGGCGGCGCGCACCGTGTTCTCCGCCGTGATGTCGCCGGGCAGTACGGCGACGTTCGAGATCGCCTCGAAGAGGTCGTAGGCGTAGAACAGCCCGAAGAGGATGGCGATCGTGAGGCCCAGCCAACCGAGTGGGCCACTCCTGCTCACGCGGGACTCGTCGTCGATCACACGTTCGATGGCCGCATCCGTGGTCGCGTCGTCCGTCATTTTATTCCGATCGACAGGATGAATGGCCACGGCGCAAGGACGGCCACCCCGAGCAGGAGCCACAGTATGCGCACGAAGGTGGGGCGGTCACGGGTGAGGAACAGAACGCCGAAGAACCAGGCTGCCGGCGAGACGAGCGCCAGTACCTCGCCGAGGCGGTTCATGAAATCGAAGAAGGGATTGCCGACGTTCGTCGTCAAGCGCTGGACTGCGATGATCCAGCCGACCACATAGAGGAGGAAGATGCCACCGAACACGCCGAAGGCGACGAGTGCTGCCGAGCTCAGGCCGGTCTGTTCTTGTTCGTGCTCCTCGGCTGTCGGCTCTGCCGCGAGCGGCGAATCGATGTGAGTCGGATCCTTCCCTGCGCCCCAGCTCAGGGCATCGTCATCCGAATCAGCGCTCATGTCAGCACCCTAATGGTTCAATCTCAGCTCAATCACTTCGACGACATAGTCGAACAGCGGATGCCCGGGTTCGAGCCCGGTGATCGCCGTCGCCAGCTCGTCCGCAGACCTGCCGCTGCGCAGGAGAGCCTGCAGCTCCACGCTCTCCGTGTCGTCCGGAACGTCGAAGCGCAGCGCAGCGCCGACCGCGTTGAGCAGATCCCAGGCGGGCAGCCCGAGTTCCGCGAGCTGGGCGGCCGGACCGATGAACCGCTCGTTGCGGCTGAGCTTGCGCATCGGGTTGCGACCAACCCGTTCGCAGGTGTCAGGCAGGTGAGGATTCGAGATCCGTTTGAGCGTCTTCTCGATATAGGCCTGCTGCTCATCGGGATCGAAGCCGTGCTTGGCCACGAGCAGCGCCTTCGTCTCCGCGAGCACCGCCCGCACCTCGGCCTGCAATTCCGCGGTCGCGAGGGCCTCGCGGATGCTGACCCAGCCACGATCGATGCCGTGATAGGCCGCGGCAGCGTGAGCCGTGTTCACTGTGAAGAGCTTGCGTTCGATGTACGGCGCGAGATAGTCGACCCAGGTCACGCCGTAGATGTCCGGTACGTTTCCCTTGAACGGCGTGCGGTCGACGACCCACTCGAAGAAGGACTCGATCGTGACGTCGAGGCCGCCATCCTGCTCGGGCACGATGCGGTCGATCGCGCAGTTGGCGAAGATCGCGTTGTGCGCCGGGGCGTGCTTGCGCACCTCCGCGGCGAGGATGTCGGTGCCGTTGAGGGCGTTCTCGCATGCAATAACCGTGAGCTTCTGGGCGGCCTTGCCCCTGGCATCCAACCCCTTTGCGATGACGGGCGCGATGAACTGCAGGATGCGCGCGCCGACAGCCGTCGTGACGATGTCGGCCACTGCGATCGCCGCGACCACCTCGTCTTCATGGGTACGGCTATTGATCGCGCGGTAGCCGTCGACGACGCTCGACCGGGATTCCTCGCCGACCTCGTGCACGTGATAGCTCGGCGTGGCCTGCAGTTCGGCGATGATCGTGTCGTCGACATCGGCGAAGATCACCTCGTAGCCGCTGGCATGAAGAAACTGAGCGACGAAGCCGCGGCCGATGTTGCCCGCACCAAAGTGGACCGCTGTCTTCTTCGCCATGACGGAATCCTACGTCCCGGGTGCCTCCGACGACCCTGCTCGTGATCGCCGCCGCCGGTAATTTCCAGAGTGTCGCGACGACCGCGCCGAGCAGTTTCGTGGTCAGAAAGTTCGGAAATTCAGGACTTTGGACCCGCCAGACGAGCAAACCATCGTGCAAGGGGGTGCAGCTGCACCAAAGTCCTGAATTTTCGAAAGGGGATGCAGAACCTGGCCTGCACGACGGCACGGACCGCGAGTCGTTACAAGCCCGTCACATTGATGATGTTGACTCCATGAACAATGGACCTCATCACCGTGCGCGAAATCCGGGTGGCTTCCACCCGCGATGAGGTCGTCTTTGCGCCCGGGGAGCGGCCGCTCGGCGGTGGCACCTGGCTCTTCTCTGAGCAACAGGACGGGCTGACCGGACTCGTCGACCTGACCGGCCTCGGCTGGCCATCGGTGACCGAGACGGATACCGCGCTCAGCATCGCCGCGACCTGCACGATCGCCGAACTGTCGCGCCTCACTCCCCTCGTACTGAGAACCGGTGAGCGCGGGCCTTCGCGCGGTTCCCAGGGCGGTTCGCCGCTGTTCTGGCAGTGTGCGAACTCCCTGCTCGCCTCGTTCAAAATCTGGAATGTCGCGACGGTCGGCGGAAACCTCTGCGTCTCGCTACCGGCCGGATCGATGACATCACTCTCCGCGGCACTGGACGCCGAGGCCGTCATCTGGACGACCGACGGCGGAGAACGCCGAGTGCCGGTTGCCGACTTCGTCACGGACGTTCAGAGCAACGTGCTCGCACCCGGCGAGGTGCTCCGCTCGATCGAGATCCCCCGCCCATCGCTGACGAGTCGCACCGGTTTCCGCCGGATCGCGCTTTCACCACTGGGCCGCACGGGCACCCTGGTGATCGCCCGCCTCGACGCGACCGGCGAAGTGGTCTTCACCATCACCGGCGGAACACGACGGCCGGTCCAGTTGCGCTTCGACGAACTGCCGAACGCGCGCGCACTCGAGCAGTCGGTACTCGCGATCGGCGAGTGGTACTCAGACGCTCACGGTGCCTCCGACTGGAGGCGCGCGATGAGCGCCCTCCTCGCCGACGAGCTGCGCATCGAACTCGAGGGCATCGCATGAGGTTCTCGATCAACGGCGAGCCGGTCGAGATCGAACCGGAACCGGGCCGCGTGCTGCGCACCGTACTGCGCGACCTCGAGCACTTCGAGGTGAAGAAGGGCTGCGATGCCGGCGACTGCGGGGCCTGCTCGGTGCTGCTCGACGGCGAGCCCATCCACTCCTGCATCTACCCGGCGCACCGGCTCGAAGGGGCGGAGATCACGACGGTCGCCGGCCTCGGAACACCGGATGCCCCGCATCCCTTGCAGCGGAGCTTCGTGGATGCCGCGGGCTTCCAGTGCGGATTCTGTACGGCCGGCATGATCGTGACGGCATCCACCTTCACCGAGGAGGATCGCGAGGACCTGCCCCGGCTGCTCAAGGGCAACCTGTGCCGCTGCACCGGATATCGCTCGATCGGGGATGCGATCCACGGCGTCAGTAACACCGAGTCGGCGGTCGCCGGTGAGGCCATCGGCAAGTCCGTCACGGCACCCGCAGGGATGCGCGTCGCGACCGGCCGCGAGGAATATACCCTCGACCTGAAGACGACGGCTCTGCTGCACCTGGCCGTGTTGAAGAGCCCGTACGCGCACGCCCGCATCCTGTCGATCGACACGACGGCCGCTCTCGCGCTGGATGGCGTCCACCTGGTGCTCACGCATCGTGACTCGCCGTCCACCCTCTTCTCCACCGGACGGCACGAGCACCGCACGGACGATCCGGACGACACGCTGGTACTCGACCCCGTGCTGCGCTTCCGGGGGCAGCGAGTCGCGGCGGTCGTCGCCGAGACCGTCGCGATCGCCGAACGCGCCCTCTCCCTCATCTCGGTCGACTACGAGGAACTGCCAGCGGTCTTCGATCCGGAACTCGCCCGCTCCCCCGGCGCACCGCTGCTGCACCCGGACAAGGGCGACGAGCAGCGTGTCGCGGCAGCGGACCGCAATACCGTGGCCGAGATGCACGGCGAGACTGGAGATGTCGACGCCGCCATCGCTGCCGCCGACGCCGTGGTGACGGGAACCTGGCGGACCCAGCGCGTGAGCCATGCCGCCCTCGAGACCCACGCAACCCGCGGCTGGCTCGATGCCGAGGGCCGCCTCGTGCTACGCACCAGCTCGCAGGTGCCGTACCTGGTGCGTGACGAACTATGCCACATCTTCGGCCTCTCGTCCGACGCCGTGCGCGTCTTCACGGCCAGGGTCGGCGGCGGCTTCGGGGGCAAGCAGGAGCTGCTCACCGAGGACCTCGTCACACTCGCCGTGCTCAGCACCGGACGGCCGGTGCAGTACGAGTTCACCCGCGAGGACGAGTTCACCGTCGCGTCTCCGCGGCATCCGATGCGCGTCTCCGTGACACTCGGCGCCTCGCGCGACGGCACTCTCACTGCCATGGCCGTCGACCAGCTCATGGACACCGGCGCCTACGGCAACCACGGGATCGGCGTCATGTACCACAGCGTGCACGAGTCGGTCAGCGTCTACCGCTGCGAGAACAAGCGGGTGGATGCCCAGTCGGTCTACACGAACAACCTGCCGTCCGGTGCCTTCCGCGGCTATGGTCTCGGGCAGGTGATCTTCGCGATCGAGTCCGCGATGGACGAGCTGGCCCGCGAGCTCGACATCGACCCCTTCCAGCTCAGGCGGCTCAACGCGATCGTGCCGGGCGACACCATGGTGGTCGTCGATCCGAACGAGAAGAGCGACCTGCTGATCGGCAGCTACGGCCTCGACCAGTGCCTCGATCTCGCGCAGTCCGCGCTGGAACGGGGAAACTCCGTCGAGACCCCCGCCGGGCCGACCTGGTCGAGCGGTACCGGAATGGCCATCTCCATGATCGCGACCGTCGCCCCCCGCGGGCACTTCGCCGACGCGTCAGTGACCCTCCTCGCTGACGGCGACTACGACCTCGCCGTCGGCACGGCAGAGTTCGGCAACGGCACGACCACGGTGCACGCGCAGCTCGTCGCGACGGCCCTCAACACGACGGTCGACCGGATGCAGATCCGACAGTCAGACACCGACGCGGTTCGCTACGACACCGGGGCGTTCGCGTCCGCCGGAGTGGTGGTCGCCGGGAGGGCGCTGCTCGCCGCAGCCGGCGCTCTCGGCGAACTCATGCTCGAACGGGCATATTCGATGACCGGCGAACACGGTCGGATCGTGGACGGAGGCGTTCAGACGCGGTCCGGGCTCGTCACGGCATCCGAACTCCTCGAGGCGGGGCCGCTCACGGCGGACGGAAGTCACGACGGGACCCCGCGCTCGGTCGCCTTCAACGTGCACGCCTTCCGGGTCGCTGTCGACTCGGCGACCGGCGAGGTGCGCATCCTGCAGTCGATCCAGGCGGCGGATGCCGGCACCGTGCTCAATCCGGAACAATTGCGCGGGCAGATCGAGGGCGGCACCGCCCAGGCGATCGGAACCGCGCTGTACGAGGAGATGACACTCGATGGCGAGGGTCGCGTGACCACCACGGCGTTCCGCAACTATCACGTCCCGCAGTTCGCGGACATCCCGGAAACCGAGGTCTACTTCGCCTCGACCTTCGACGGCCTTGGCCCCCTCGGCGCCAAATCGATGAGCGAGGCGCCATACAACCCGGTCGCCCCTGCCCTCGCCAACGCCATCAGGGACGCGCTCGGGGTGCGCCCGCACGAACTGCCGATGTCGCGCGACCGGCTATGGAGACTTGCGGGCGATGGATGGCGCGAGCCATCGTCCTGAGCGGTGCGCCGCTTGCCCCGGTGCGTGCGGTGATGACCTCGGCGAGGATCGCGACGGCGGTCTCCTCGACGGTGCTCGCGCCGAGATCGAGCCCGATCGGCGAGTGAAGGCGCGCGATCGCCTCATCGGTCACTCCTCGCTCGCGCAGGGATGCGATCCGTCGGTCATGCGTGCGACGGGAACCCATGGCCCCGACGAATGCGGCGGGGGAATCGAGCGCGAGGGCGATGAGTTCCGCGTCGAAGCGCGCATCGTGGCTCAGCACGCAGATCACCGTTCGCTCGTCGACCGCGGCCTGCGCGAACCAGCTCGTCGGCCAGGCGACGATCAGCTCGACGTCCGGAAAACGTGCGGGCGTCGCGAACAGCGGACGAGGGTCGCACACTGTCACCCGATAGCCGAGCATCCGTGCCGAGGCGGCGAGGGCGGCGGAGAACTCCATCGCACCGAAGACGATCATGGCTGGCGGAGCGACCGCGACCTCGAAGAAGACCTCCACCAGATCGCCGTCGCAGTCGATGGTGTCCAGGCCGCCGGTGCCGAGGGCGATGCGGGCGGCGAGTTCCGACGCGATGCGGCGCTCGTGGCCCCGTCCACCGTCGAGGGCGGACGCCACCCCGGCCGCGCCGCCCGATGACGCGAGACGCAACTGTTGCGCCAGGTCGTCCGTCACGAGTTGCACATGGATCCGGAGCTGGCCGCCGCAGGTGAGCCCGACCGAGAAGGCGGTTTCGTCGCTCACGCCATACTCCACGGTGCGGGGTACGCCGTCGGCCAGCACGGACTCGCAGACATCGACCACGGCCCCCTCGACGCAGCCGCCCGCAATGCTGCCGATCACGGCATCCCCATCGAAGGCCATCGAGGTGCCGACCGTGCGGGGCGCGCTGCCCTCGATCGACACGGCCGTCGCAATCGCGACCGGGCGGCCGGCCTCGATCAGCGGCAGCAGCCGTTCGGCGATCTCGAACATCTCCACAGCGTCGCACATCGCCGTTTCGATTCGGTTACGCGACCGACACATGCGGATGCTAGAAACGCACCATGCTCACGATCACCGGCGCCACCCATATCGTCATCGACGAGTCGACCGAGACCACCGGCACCATCAGTTCGGCGGACGGGGTCATCGTGGATCGCCTGCACGGCGGCGACACCCTCGACGCCACCGGCTGCGTCGTCACCCCCGGCCTCATCAACGCCCACCATCATCTGCTTCAGAGCGCATTCCGCACCCTGCCGGGAACGCGGGGGGTCGCCATGGCCGAATGGCTGCCGACGATGGCGGCGGCCTACGCCCGCGCCGGAGTCGACGCGGAGCTCGCGCACGCCGCGGCATCCGTCGGCGTGGCGGAGGGGCTCCTCAGCGGCGTGACGACAGTTGCCGATCATCACCTCACCTGGCCGAGCGGAGCGGACACTCTCGCCATCGCCACAGCGACCACGGAGGCCGCCCGAGCGATCGGTGGACGCCTCGCCTTCGTGCGCGGTTCCGCCCGCGATGACCCGCAGGAGGCCGCGGCCTCGGCCGGGGCGATCATCGCCGCACTGCTGCCGGGGGTCGTCGGCGGGGTGAGCGACGACGGCATGCTGCAGCTCGCTGTCGGTCCGGCTGGTGTGCACAGCGACAGCCGGGAGACCTTCGAGCTGCTCGCCGAGGTCGCAGCGAAGCACCGACTGCGTCGCCGCACCCAGGCCAACGAGCAGGTCGACGTCGTCATCGCACTCGAGAAGTACGGCAGGCGGCCCGTCGACCTGCTCGAAGACTGGGGCTGGCTCGCCCCGGATGTGACGCTCGCCCATCTCTGCGACGTGACCGATGACGAGATCGCGCGGCTCGCATCCGCCGGGATCACGGCCACCCACGCGCCCGGTTGCGACCTTCCGATGGGCTGGGGCATCGCTCCCGTGGCGAAACTGCGCGCGGCCGGTATCGTCGTCGGCCTCGGCACCAGCGGTGGCGGCAGCAACGACGCCGGCCACCTGCTCGCGGATGCCCGGCTCGCGATGCAGGTCGCGCCTCTCGTCGGCGCGGCCATCCCGGCACGCGACGTGCTCGGCATGACCATGGCCGGATCCGCGGCCGGCCTAGGGCGCGCGGAACTCGGCCACCTGCGCACGGGTGCGGCGGCTGACCTGTGCGTCTGGGACGTCTCGGGAGTCGCGGATGCCGGCGTCGCGGACCCCGTTGCGGGCCTGCTCTGGGCCTCCCCGGGACGTCGACCGCGGCACGTCGTGGTCGCGGGGCGAGTCGTCGTGCGCGATTACCAGCTGGTCAACGCGGACGAGCGGCAGCTCGTCGAGACGCTGCGCCGCCGTCTCAGCCGCTGAGCCAACGCGGTTCCCGGCACTGCAACACACCACGCCGCGTTCGCGTTGGAAATTCAGGACTTGGCGCGCGACAGCCGAGATTCACCGGCGATTCGCACGCGAAAGTGCGCAATGTCCTGAATTTCCGACGGCCGCGCGGGTGGTCTCTACAGGTCGAGCACGAGCCGGGGGCAGGCCGCGCGCGAGACGCAGATGTACATGACCGTGTTGTCCGCCTGCTCGGTCGGCGTGAGGATCGAATCGCGGTGGTCGACCTCGCCCTCGAGAACGGGCGTCTCGCAGGTACCGCAGGTTCCTTCGCGGCAGCTCGACAGCACGAAGACCCCCGCGTCTTCCACGACCTCGAGGATGCTTCGATCCGGCGGCACGGTGAGGGTCTCGCCGCTCAGCGCGAGCTCGACCTCGAAGTCGCCCTCGAAGACGGGAGCGGCGAGCGCCTTGGCCTCGAAACGCTCGACGTGCAGCGGATGCGCACCGGCCAGTGCCTCGACGGCCTCGATGAAGCGCGCCGGTCCGCAGCAGTAGATGACGGTCGCGGGATCGAGCGAGTCGAGGAGGGAGACCAGTTCGAGCCGCGATCCCTCGTCGGAGATGTGCGGCACGGCCTCCGGAAACGCGTCGAGCATGGCCATCGCCGTGCGTGTGCGCCCGGAGTAGTGAAACGAGTGTTCGACGCCGGCGGCGCGGGCAGCGGCGACCATCGAGGTGATCGGGGTGATGCCGATGCCGGCCGCGAGGAACAGGTAACTCGTCCCGGCGACTGGTTCGAAGGCGAAATGATTCTGCGGTCCACGCACGCGGATGGTCCTGCCGATCTCGACCTCGTCGTGCAGCCAGGTGGAGCCGCCTCGGCCCGACGGTTCGCGCCGCACGCCGATGCGCCAGGTACCGCCGTGCACTCCGTCCGCCGGCGGCATGAGCGAGTACTGTCGCTCGCCGCCACGCGGCAACAGCACGTCGATGTGAGCGCCCGGCCGCCAGGACGCGAGCGGGCCGTCCGCATTGGCCACGAGATCGAGCAGGACGACGGAATCGGCGGCCATGGTCCTGGCTGCGACCCGCACGGTGATCTCTGAACTCATCGGGGCTCCGGTTTTTCCTTGACAACGAAGAGACGGTAGCCACCGGCCTCGAGCGCACGCCAGCGATGACGGATGCCGCCCTCGAAGTAGAGCGAGTCCCCCGGACCTAGGACGGAGGTCTCTCGACCCTCGAGGTCCACAGCCACGATCCCCGACACGACGTGGAGGAACTCCGCACCCTCGTGCTCGTAGAAGTCGCCAGGCTCCTGATTCGCGCCAACGAACTCCATCGGATGGAAGCTGCGCCGACCGTGCACGAGCAGCCGTCCCTCGCCATCGCCGTAGGGCCCGCGGGTGCCCTCGTTCGCCCGTACGAGTACTGTGTCGGGCTGCAGGGGCGACTCGTCCTGGTCCTCCTCAGCGGCCGCTATGATCTCCAGCTGACTGCTTCCGAGCGCTCTGGCGATCTTCTCGAGCGAGACCATGCTCGGCCGGGCACGACCGCGCTCCAGCTGGCTGAGAAACGGATGCGACAGCTGGGCGATCGCGGCAAGCTCCACCAGGGTCAGACCGCGCGCACGACGGAGCTTGCGGATGCGCCCACCGATGCGTTCGGCCTGCTGATCAATCGCGGCATCGACAGCGGTAACGGGATCCTCCTGATGTTGACGGCAAAGATATCGAGAACACGGACGAGCCTCCCCGACCGTGACGGGCCTCGGCAACCGAGATGGCCCAGTCGTAACACATCGAAATGGCACCGTTACATGTCGGAAACGGGACGTCCATAGATTCGATGATGTTGAGGATATCAACATTCGCGAGCAGCCAACTCGACGGCGCGGTGGCTGCACATTGTGGGATCCCTGGGAGGTTCAGCGCCGTGTCACTGCTTCCACGAAAGCTTTCGATCCTCAGCAACGCCACGCTTCCCGATGGTTCGCGGGTGGACGTGGAACTCGCAGGCGGCATCGTGACCGGCGTGTTCTCGGCCGGGTCCCAGCACGCACCCGACGCGCTCGACCTCGACGGTTTCCTACTGCTCCCCGCACCAGCCGAGCCGCATGCCCACCTGGACAAGGCCATGTCGTGGGACCTCATCAACCCGCCGATGGGCGACCTCGGCCTCGCTATCAGCTCGTGGCGCGCCTACTCGTCCGTCATGACGGTCGATGGCATCGCGGATCGGGCCCGCGCCGAGGCGCTCCTCCTGCTGCGCAACGGCACGACCGCCATCCGCGGGCATGTCGACCTGCTGGAGGGTCCGGACCCGCTGCGTGGGGTGCGAGCGCTGGTTGGGGTGCGCGAGGAGCTCCGCGAGCTGATCGACATCGAGCTCGTCGCGCTGGCGGCTCCGGATGCCCCGGACTCCGTCATCGAGCAGGCGCTGGACCTCGGCATCGACCTCGTCGGCGGCGCACCGCACCTCGCCCCGGAACCGCACGCCGACCTGGTGAGGCTCCTCGGAATCGCCGAGCGTCGCGGCGTCGGGGCCGACCTCCACACCGACGAGGGGCTCGCCGGCGAGCCGACGCTCCTCGAGTTCGCCCGCATCGTGCGGGGCTGGAGCCAGCCCGTTTCCGCCGGCCACTGCGTGCGCCTCGGGACCCTGGATGCGGATGCGCTGCAGGAGGTCATCGCCGAGGTACTGGCGAGCAACATCGGCATCATCTCACTGCCGATCACCAATCTCTACCTGCAGGGCTGGGAGCATCCGGTCTCCACACCGCGCGGCCTGACTGCCCTGCGCGCGCTCCTCGACGCCGGGGTACGAGTCGGCGCCGGCGCGGACAACGTGCGAGACCCGTTCAACCCGGTCGGCCGCAGCGACGCGTTGGAGACCGCATCCCTGCTCGTCACCGCTGGGCACCTCACGCTCGACGAGGCGTACCACGCGGTGAGCACCGGTGCGCGGTCGGTGATGTCGCTGCCGAAAGCCGGCGTCTCCGTCGGCGCCGCAGCCGAACTCCTCGCGGTCCGCGGCACCAACCTCTCCGATGTCATTGCGAACGCCTCAGCCGATCGCTTCGTGATCCACGCCGGCAACCTCGTTGCCCAGAGCTCCGTGACCTACGACGTCGCGGCGCCCACACTCGCCAACCAACCCTCACTCCTGGAAACGAGGTGATGCTGCCCATGTCCGTCACAGCACCCGCCAAACAGTCTTCG
>JAODMH010000027.1 GCA_025465035.1 Microbacteriaceae bacterium
AAGGCGTAGCGATAGATGAGTTGCAGGATCGTCACCGTCGAGTTGGCGGGGCCACCGCCGGTGAAGAGGAACGGTTCGAGGAAGACCTGCGAGGTGCCGATGATCTGGAGGATGAGGGTCACGAGCAACACCCCTCTGAGCTGCGGGAGCGTGACGTGCCAGATCTTGCGCCAGATCGACGCCCCGTCTACCTCGGCAGCGTCGTAGAGTTCCGGCGCGACGCCGGTCAGCGCGGCGAGATAGATGATGATCGTTCCGCCGGCCGCCGCCCAGGTTGCCTCGAGCACGAGCGCGGGCATGGCGGATGCCGCGGACTGGATCCACGGCTGCGGCCCGATGCCGAACCAGCTCAACACGACGTTGAACACGCCAGTGGGACTCGCGTCGTAAAAGAACTTCCAGAGCAGTACGGCCACGACCGGTGGAACGACGACGGGAAGGTAGGCGAGCGCGCTGAAGAGGCCCTTCCACTTGCGAACCTCGCTCATCAGCACGGCGACGACGAGTGGCACCGGATAACCGAAGATCAGCGCGAGAAGGGCGAAATACCCGGTGTTCTTGACCGCGGTGAAGAAGAGTGGATCGTGCAGCACCCTGGCGAAGTTGTCCCAGCCGACAAACAGGGCCGGGGTCACCAGGTTGGTCTTTTGGAAACTCATGACGACGGCCTGCAGGATGGGCCACCAGGAGAAGGCGCCGAAGATGAAGAGCAGCGGAAGCAGGAAGACGAGGTTGCTCAGCCCTCCGCCGCGAAACCAGGTCATGGGCGTCCGGCGCTGGCGCACCCGCGTGGATGCCGCGGCTTTGGCGAGTGTGGTCATGAGAAGAGGTCTTTCGTTGGGAAGCAAGGGTGGAGGCTGGTGCGGAATGAGGCATCCGCACCAGCCCCTGTGCCGGTTTCGGCGGACTAGCCTGCGTCGACGATAGCCTGCACGTCGCTCGTTGCCTGCTTGAGCAGGGCGTCGATGTTGGCGTTCTTGTCGGTCAGCACGGCCTGCACGACGGTGTCCAGCGCCGCGTACAGTTCCTGGGTGTGGGCTGAAGGCTCACCGATCGGCTTCTGGTTGTAGATACCGGCGGTGAATCCCTTCATCTGGGAGACAGGAACGTTGATGTAGTCCTTGATCCAGCCCTGCGAGGTGTCGAGGGTCGCCTTGTCGAAGATCGGCAGGGCGGGAACCCCAACCGGCTGCGCACTCGCGTCGAGGGTCTTCGCGTCGAGGACGGCCGCGCTCTTCACCGTGAGCTTCTTCATGTAGTAGAAGTCGATCCACTTGACCGCGGCCGCCTTCTTCGCCGCCGTCGCCTTCACGTTGACCGCGGCGATCGTTCCACCGCCGAGCGTTCCGGCCTTCGAGCCAACCAGCGGGATCACGGTCATGCCGTAGTCCTTCGACGGGAGGTTCTGCGACTGCACGAGGTTCGTGTAGATGTCAGAGCCGCTCGTGTACATGCCGATCTGGCCGGCACCGAATGCCTGGTTGATCGTGCCCCAGTCGTAGAGGAAGTTGCTGCCAAGGGAGTTGTCCTGCCAGCGCAGCGTCTTCAGGAACTCGAGGGCGCTCTTCGTGCCCGCGTTGTCGAGCGTGACCGTGGTCTTGCCGCTTTTCGTGGTCTCAACGCTGCCACCACGGGCGTAGGTCGCCGTCGTCAGCTGCCATCCACCTGTGTTGTTCTGGGTCATCTGCATGTAGCCGGCCTGGCCGGTCTTCGCAGCGATCTGCTTGGCATCGGCCCGCACTTCGTCCCAGGTCGTCGGTGGCTTGTTCGGGTCGAGGCCGGCAGCCGTGAAGAGCGCACGGTTGTAGTGCAGCGCGCTGCCGTAGGCGGCGGTCGGCACACCGAAGATCTTGCCGCTGCCATCCTGCGCGGCGGAGAGCACGTTCGGGTTGAACTTCTTCGCGTATGGCAGTGCGTTCACCAGGGAGCTGATATCGGCCAGTTGGCCGTTCTCGATGAGCGTCTTGCCATCGGTGAAGGGAATGGTGAAGACGTCGGGAAGCGTTCCACCGGCGAGCTGGGCGGCGAAGGTCGGTCCCGTCCACTCGTACTCTTGCGGCGTGACCGTGATGTTGGGATTGGCTTTCTCGAACTGCTTGACCTGCGCGTTGAAGGCGTCGAAGGCCTCCTGCTTGCTACCGGGGATGAGGCTGACGACCGAAATCGACACCTTTCCTACGGCTGCCGGTGTAGGGCTACACCCGGCGAGGGCTGCAACAGTCGCGAGCACGGCGACGCCGGCTGCTGCGACTTTGATTGCTGACTTCATTGTCTTGCCTTTCTGTGGTTGTGAGGAGTACTGCTGTGATGCTCAGGCGCTCGCCTGCTGGCGGAACGCTGTTTCTCCGGCGGCTGGTGCTGTGCGTAGCCAAACGCAAGAGTCTGGGGGCAGCCGTCCGGAGACGAGCTGCATGGAACTGAGGAGGATGCTGTCGTGGTCCGGCAGCTCGATGGGCGAGTCGGAGAGGTTGGTGACGCTCAGAAAACCTGGACCACGAGAGAAACTGAGCACGTCGTCGCCGGCATCGACCCAGGCGAAGTCGCTCTCGGTCATGGCCGGAATACGGCGGCGGATACGGAGGGCCTCGCGATAGAGCCGGAGCATCGAACCCTGGTCGCTCTCCTGCTCCTCGACGGTCAGGTGCGCCCAGCTCGTCGGCTGCGGCAGCCACGGCTCCGCGGCGCCCTCCGGCCCGAAGCCGAGCCCGGTGCCGGTGCCGCGCCATGGGAGGGGAACGCGGCATCCGTCCCTCCCTGGATCGACGCCATTCGAACGAAAATGCATCGGATCCTGGATGAGACCGGCCGGGAGGTCTTCGACCTCTGGGAGGCCGAGCTCGTCGCCCTGGTAGATGTAGAGCGAACCGGGGAGGGACGCGGTAAGGAGTGCCGCCGCCCTGGCCCGCCTCGTGCCGAGCTCCAGATCTGTCGGGATGCCGAAGCGCTTGGCGGTGAATGCGAAGGAGGAGTCCTCCCGGCCGTACCGGGTGACGGTGCGCGTCACGTCGTGGTTGGACAGCACCCAGGTCGACGGTGCGCCGACCGGGGCGTGGGCCGCCAGGGTCGCGTCGATGGATGCGCGCAGGTTCGCGGCATCCCATGGCCTCGCCATGAAATCGAAGTTGAAGGCCGTGTGCAACTCGTCCGGCCGCAGATACTTCGCGAAGCGCTCGATGTCGGGCAACCAGATCTCGCCGACGAGGCTGCGGGTGCCTGGGTAGGAATCGGCGACCGCACGCCAGCCGCGGTAGATGTCGTGCAGCTCGTCACGGTCGACGGTCGGATGCTGGCCGGGGAGCGGATTCTCCGGCACCTCCGGCAGATTCTCGTCCTTTACGAGAAGGGCTGCCGAGTCGATGCGCACCCCCGCGACGCCGCGGTCGAACCAGAAGCGCAGCACGTCCTCGAACTCGCGACGCACGTCGGGGTGATGCCAGTTGAGGTCGGGCTGCTCCGGCGTGAACAGGTGCAGATACCATTCCCCCGGCGTTCCATCGGGGTTGGTCGTGCGGGTCCAGGTCTCGCCCTGGAAGTCGGAGACCCAGTGGGTCGGGATGTCGTCGCCGTTCGGGCCGCGGCCGTCGCGGAACCAGAAGCGTTCGCGTTCCGGGGAGCCCGGCCCGGCCGCGAGGGCTGCCTGGAACCACGGATGCTGGTCGGAGACGTGGTTCGGCACCACATCGATGATCGTGCGAATGCCCAGTTCGAGCGCCTCGCGGATGAGCGCCTCGGCCTCGGCGAGTTCGCCGAACGACGGGTTGATCGTGCGATAGTCGGCCACGTCGTAGCCACCGTCAGCGAGTGGTGAGGTGTACCAGGGCGTGAACCAGATCGCGTCGACGCCGAGATCCCTCAGGTAGCCGAGCCTGGATCGCACGCCGGCGATGTCGCCCGTGCCGTCTCCATCACCGTCGGCGAAGCTACGGATGTAGATCTGATAGACGACGGCGCTGCGCCACCAGTTGGGATCGTCCGTGCTCGGCGAGACGACCGCGGTCTTCGACGGGTCTGCTGCTTCGCTCAGCGAGGCTGGGGCGAACGGGGTGCGGAGCGAATCCACGTGAAGCTCATTCCTGTCAACGCCGGTGTTGGCATCGCGCCCTCAGACGCTGGTGCCCGCAGGCATTGAACCGAATGTAGCTTTAACGACAGATCAACGCAAGAACTAAACAAATAGTAAGAAACTTACGTAGCTTTGCGCGCGCTTGCACTCGCGGACACCGGTCCGGTCGAGCCTCGGACCACGAGTTCCGGCTCAAAGAGGAACTCGTCGCTCACGACATCCGTGCCAGAGATCTGGGCGACGAGCAGTTCGATCACCATGCGCCCCATCGGCTCGATGGGCTGCCGGACCGTGGTCAGCGGAGGGTCGATGGCGTTCATGAGGGCGGAATCATCGAAGCCGATCACGGACACGTCCTGCGGCACCTGAAGCCCCGCACGACGGACGGCGCGGATCGCGCCGAGGGCGAGCGGATCGCTCGCGCAGAGGATGGCGGTGACGCCGGCTTTGAGAAGCCGCACCGCTCCCGCCTGACCCGCCTCGAGAGAATAGAGCGACTGCACGATCTGGTCGTCATCGAAGGTGAGGCCGAGAGTGGCTGCGACTCGGCGGGCCGCCGCGAGTTTGCGGAGCGACGGGAGGTGATCTGCCGGGCCGAGGAGAAGGCCGATTCTGGTGTGGCCGAGCTGGTGCAGATGGGCGATGGCCTGCTCGGCGGCGACCGAGTCATCCGTCGACACCGTCGCGAAACCGAGCCCCTCGATCGTCGCATTGACGAGAACTGTCGGCAGTTTGAGGTCCATGAGGCGCGCATAGTGCTCGTGCGGGGCATCCTGCTGCGAGTACTGGCCGCCGACGAACACGACACCTGACACCTGTTGCTGCAGAAGAAGCTCGACATAGTCGGCCTCGGAGATTCCGCCGGCGCTCTGCGTGCACAGCACAGGCGTGTAACCGTTCTGCGCGAGCGCACTGCCGACCACCTCGCCGAAGGCGGGGAAGATCGGGTTGTTGAGTTCAGGCAGAAAAAGCCCGACCAGCCGCGCCCGCTCGCCGCGCAGCTTCGTCGGACGCTCGTAGCCGAGAACATCGAGGGCCGTGAGCACCGCCTGCCGGGTGGCATCAGAGACTCCGGGCTTCTCATTGAGCACCCTGCTGACCGTTGCCTCGCTGACCCCGACCTTGCGGGCGACTTCGGCAAGCCTCTTCGACATGCACGAAATCTTACGCAAAATCTGCAAGAAATTGCAGAGATCCCTGCAACTACCATGGACGGATGCCCAATAAGGCGATCGCGCTGGCTCGCTCCGCGCACCCCGGCCCTTCCGTCGCGGTCAGCATCGTGGCCGTCGTACTGGGTATCGGACTCGGACTCGCGCCCTGGCGCCTGGTGATTCTCGGCGTCGCATTCCTGCTCAACCAGGTCTCGGTCGGCCTGTCGAACGACTGGATCGACGCCGACCGCGACCGCGCCGTCGGCCGCACAGACAAGCCGGTCGCGCTGGGGCAGATCTCGGCTGGCCTCGTTCGGACGACCGCCTTCCTGGCCGCCGCGCTCTCCATACTGCTCACGCTGCCCCTTGGGCCATGGGCGACGCTGGCCCACGCGGTGTTCATCGCGTCGGCCTGGACCTATAACGTCGGCCTCAAGAACACCCCGGCGTCGGTCCTGCCCTACATGGTGAGCTTCGGACTGCTCCCCATGATCGTGGCGCTCGCCCGACCGGTCCCCGCGATTGCGGCACCGTGGGCGATCGGGCTTGGTGCCATGCTCGGGATCGCGGCCCACTTTGCGAACGTGCTACCCGACCTCGACGACGACGAGCGCACCGGCATCCGGGGGCTCCCCCATCGGCTCGGGCGGCGGGCATCCGGCATCGTCATCTCCGCGGCGCTGGCGCTCGGCGCGCTGCTCGGCTTCTTCGGACCGGTGGGCGGGAAGACGGTGTTGCAGTGGATAGGACTCGCGCTCACCCTGCTGCTCGCGCTCGGCATCGCGTCGGCGCTGCGCCGGCCGCCGACCCGGCTGCTCTTCCAGCTCATCATCGCCGCGGCGCTCGTCAACGTCGTACTGCTCTCCTTCAGCGGAGAGCGCATCCTACTCGGCTGAGTTCGCCGTCGCCTCCCGGATGCCCTGCCGGCGGGGCGAACGTCGCCAAATCGCCCTTGCGCGCCGCCGATGAGGGCCATTTGGCGACTTTCGCGGCGGGCGCGCGGCGAGCGGGCGGGCGGGGCCGCGGACGGCGGTGCGGAGCGCGCTAGTTGGACTGCTGGGGGCTCTGCGTGGGGAGGGCCGCGACGACCGGCGCGCCCTTCCGAGGATTCTGGATGCCGATCGCCGACACGATGCCGCCGAGGATGAGCAGAGCCGCGGTCACCAGCATTCCGCGGTGGAAGCCGTCCACCTCCAGCTTCGAACCGATGATGAGGCCGATCATGGCGGTCGCGACGAGTCCGGCGACGCGCGATACGGCGTTGTTGATGGCCGAACCGATTCCCGACTGGGCCTGGCTGATCGAGCCGAGAATCGCGCTGGTGAGCGGTGCGACGGTGAGCGTGAGACCGAGCCCGAACAGGATCACGCCGGGCAGTACATCGACCCAGTAGTTGGGATGCGACCCCATCAGCAGGAAGTAGAGATACCCGATTCCGCCAACGATCGGGCCGACCGCCATGAACAACCGCGGGCCGAAGCGTCCCGCCAATCCACCGACGTAGGACGACAGCAGGATGCTGATGATGGTCACCGGCAGAATGGCGAGTCCGGCGAGGGTGGCCCGGTACGCCCCGACCTCCTGGAGGAACACCGGCAGCAGGAAGCCGCCGAGCGAGAGGGCAGCGTAGATGAAGGTGGTGGCGATGTTGCCGATCCCGAAGTTGCGCACACGGAACAGACCGAGCGGCATCATCGGCTGCTTTGCCGTCTTCTCCCGCCAGAGGAAGGCAGCGAACGCGAGGATGCCGATCGCCATCGGCAGGTAGATGGCCGGACTTGACCAGCCGTAGTTGCCGTGCTCGATCAGCGCGAAGACCGGAAGGCCCAGCCCGAGAACGCCAAGCACCGCGCCCGGATAGTCGATCTTCACGCCGTCTTCGCGCACGTCTTTCTGCTTCAGCAGGAACAGCAGGTAGAGCGTCACGGCTATCGGAAAGACGTTGATCGCGAAGACCCAGCGCCAGGAGAGCAGGTCAACGAACAGGCCGCCGAGCAGAGGTCCGGCGATGAAGGCCGCGCTCGTGAACGCCGTCCACTGGCCGATCGCCTTCGCCTGGGCCGCGCCACGGAAGTTCGCCATGATGATCGCCAGCGAGCTCGGAACGAGAAGCGCACCACCGATGCCCTGCAGTCCCCGCGCGATGATGAGGATCTCGGAGGTCGGCGAGATCGCGCAGATGAGGGACGCGGCACCGAAGACGATGAGGCCGATGCGGAGCACGACGATCCGCCCGTAGAGATCAGACAGCGACCCGGCGACGAGGATCAGCGAGCCGAGCGTGATCAGGTAGGCATCGACCACCCATTGCTGGGTGCTGACCCCGCCGCCCAGCTCCCTCGCGATCGCCGGCAGTGCGACGGTGATGACCGACCCGTCGAGGAAGGCCACGAAGGAGGCCAGAACCGCTATCGCCAGGATGAGCCGCTGATTCTTCGTCATTAGGTCATTGTGAACCCTCGGCCGCCCGAATTGATTCCTCCACCGCATCGAACAGTTCACGCGAGGCGAGCGGCCTGAAGTGCCCGACCAACGGCAGCTCGATGTTGGTCGCGCCCGCGAGCCGGCTGCCGCCGGGAATCAGCGGGTCGAGCCGGCTGTAGATGGAGGTGATCCTCTCGTTGGCCGCGAGGTTCCCCCCGAGGCTGACAAGCGTCTCGTCAGCGGGCGAGAATGCCCGGAGCGCCGCGTTCGGGGCGTAGCGAGCGAGTATCGAACCGCCGAACGGGGTATTGACGGCGATGAGCGTGGCGATTCGGCCGTCGCGGTCATCCAGCACCATCATGTGCTTGCCGATGAGGCCGCCCTTGCTGTGCGCAACCAGGATGACGCCCCGCAGGTCGAGCATGTCCAGGTAGCGCTGCGCGACCGCCGCCGACGCCGTGACCGTCTTCCGGTTGTAGCCGAGCTCCGGCAGGATGTGGATCGGATGCCCCAGCTCGTGCAGCCGGTCGGCCACCGGCCGCAGAAACTGCCAGGTCTCATAGACGCCGGGGACCAGCAGGACGGGGTTGCCGCTTCCCGCCGAATAGCCGTCATCGACCCGCCGGTGAAGCAGGTGACGAGCCTGCTCGCTCAGCTGATAACCACGATCGACGACCGTCAATCCGATGTCCCGAAGGCCGATCATCCGCTCAGCGATCGGTACATCACGTGCAATCCGACCAGGCCGTGGTCCGGATGGTCGAATGCCTCTGGGACCGTCCCGATGATCCGGAATCCCAGCGACTGCCACAGGCGGACCGCCGACTCGTTGGTCTCCACGACGGCGTTGAACTGTATGCTCCGGTACCCCGCCGACCGCGCCCGCTCGATCACGTAGACGCCGAGCGCGCGACCGACACCGCGGCCGTGGAATCGCGGATCGACCATGAAGCTGCCGGTGGCGACGTGGGATCCGCGGCCAGGGCGGTTCGGTCCCGTGGTCGCCGATCCCAGGATCGTCTCCCCGTCGACGGCCACGACGACGTGTTCCTGGTCCATCCAGAGCGGACGTGCCTCGTCGAGCGTCAGGCCTGCCGGGTAGGCGTAGGTCCTGCCGGCGTCGACGATCTCGCGAAAGAACGGGTAGATGACGGGCCAGTCGTTCTCCTCTGCCTGCCGGATGTCCATCCCGCCATCGTACCGATCCGCCGTTGCACCGATCCGGGTCAGATCATTCCGACGGCCGCCACGCGCACCACGGCGAGTCCCGCGGCATTGGATTCCGCGATATCGACCGTCGCGCTGATCCCCCAGTCGTGGTCGCCGGCGGGGTCGTCGAAGATCTGCCTGACGAACCACTGCGTGACGCCCTGATCGACGATGAGCATGGCCGAGCTGCGCGCATCCGGACCGGTACCGAGGTTGCTGTGTTCGCGGAAGTAGGCGTCCATGGCATCCGCCCAGGCCTCGGAATCGAAGCCGGCGGCGGCATCCAGTTCCCCCAGCTCCTCGTAGTTCTCGAGTGCGGCAAGCTGCACGCGGCGGAACAGCTCGTTTCGCACGAGAATGCGAAAGGCCCGGACGTTGGTGGTCACGTTGTGCGGCGCCGGCGGCAGCACCGGTCCCTCGAGGTCGAGCGCGGCGCTCGGGTTGATGAGTTCCTCCCACTCGTCGAGCAGGCTCGAATCGACCTGCCGCACGAGTTCGCCGAGCCACTCGATCAGGTCGAGGAGCTCCTCGGTCTTCGCCTCGTCGGGAATCGTCTGGCGAGCGGCGCGGTAGGCGTCGGAGAGGTAGCGCAGCACGAGTCCCTCAGAACGACCCAGCTTGTAGAAACCGATGTAGTCGTTGAACGTCATGGCCCGCTCGTAGAGGTCACGCACCACCGACTTCGGACTGAGTTCAAAATCGCCGACCCAGGGCTGAGAGCGGCGGTAGGTTGCGAATGCCGCGTCCAGGAGCTCTTCGAGGGGTTTCGGATGGGTGATCTCCTCGAGCAGCTCCATCCGCTGCTCGTAGTCGATGCCATCGCTCTTCATGGCCGCGACGGCCTCACCCCTGGCCATGAACTGCTGGGCAGAGAGCACCGGGCGTGGATCGTCGAGGGTCGCCTCGAGGACGGAGATCATGTCAAGCGCATAACTCGGGCTTCGCTCCGACCCCTCCCCCGGCTGAATGAGGTCGAAAACGGCGAGCGCGAACGGCGAGAGCGGCTGATTGAGGGCGAAATTGGGCTGGAGGTCGACGGTGAGGCTGATGCGGCCGTCCGCATCCTGCTGCACGATCTCGGCGGTGCGCAGCGTGCGGTAGATCGAGAGGGCCTGGCGGGCCAGTTCGAGCTGGCGAGGCCGGGGCTCGTGGTTGTTCTCGATGAGTCGACGCAGTTCGTCGAACGGCGTGCCGCCGCGACCGATCACGTTGAGCACCATCGCGTGGCTCACCCGCATGCTCGAGGTGAGCGTCTCGGGTTCCGCGGCGACCAGCCGGTTGAAGCTCGGCTCTCCCCAGGAGACGAAGCCGTCCGGCGCTCGCTTGCGCACGATCCGCTTGATCTTCTTGGGATCGTCACCGGCCTTGGCGAGCAGTCGCGCGTTCTCTGTCTCGTGGTCCGGTGCCTGCACGACCACGGTGCCCGCCGTGTCGTACCCGGCGCGGCCCGCGCGGCCGGCGATCTGGTGGAACTCGCGGGCACTCAACTGGCGCATCTTCGTTCCGTCGAACTTGGTGAGCGCGGTCAGCAGCACTGTGCGAATGGGCACGTTGATGCCGACCCCAAGCGTATCTGTGCCGCAGATGACCTTGAGCAATCCGCGCTGGGCGAGCTGTTCGACCAGCCGCCGGTACTTGGGCAGCATGCCGGCGTGGTGCACGCCGATCCCGGAGCGGATGAGTCGCGAAAGAGTGCGCCCGAAGTTCGTGGTGAAGCGGAACTCGCCGATGGCATCCGCGATCTCGTCCCGCTGCTCCCTCGTGGCGATCTTGACGCTCGTGAGCGCCTGCGCCCGCTCGAGGGCCGCCAGCTGCGAGAAGTGCACGATGTAGATGGGTGCCTGGTTCGTCTGCAGCAGGTCTTCGACAGTCTCGTGCACCGGCGTCGTGGCGTATGAGTAGTGCAGCGGCACGGGACGGTCTACACCGACGACGACGGCCGTCTCCCGGCCGTTGCGCTCCTTCAGGTCTTTCGAGAGCCAGTCGATGTCGCCGAGCGTCGCCGACATGAGGATGAACTGCGCGCGCGGCAGCGTGAGCAGCGGCACCTGCCAGGCCCAGCCGCGCTCGGGGTCGGAATAGAAGTGGAACTCATCCATCACTACCTGGTCGACGGGCGCGTCCGCACCGTGACGCAGTGCCAGGTTCGCGAGAATCTCGGCCGTGCAGCAGATTATCGGGGCGTCCGCGTTGACGCTCGAATCCCCGGTGACCATGCCGACGTTCTCAGCGCCGAAGATGTCGACGAGCGAGAAGAACTTCTCCGAGACGAGCGCCTTGATCGGTGCCGTGTAGAACGTGCGCTTTCCCTGGCTCAGCGCCGCGAAGTGCGCGCCGACCGCGACGAGCGACTTGCCCGTTCCCGTCGGGGTGCTCAGGATGAGGTTCGCACCGGAGACGATCTCGATGAGCGCCTCGTCCTGCGCGGGATAGAGCGCCAGGCCGCGCTCTTCCGCCCACCCCACGAACGCCGAATAGACGGCATCCGGATCATGAACGGGTGGAATGCGTCCGACCAGGCCCTCAGACATGGCCGGTGGCGACGAGCCTGTAGACGTGCTCGACGTAGGCCCAGAACCCGTTCACATCGAGCTCGACTGGCACGATCGCATTCGGGTAGGGTGCATCGAAGTCCACGACCGTCTCACCGCTGGTGAACTCCCCCCTCGTCTCGATCCGCACCAGGGCGGGTCGGGAAGCGAACAGGTCTGGCCGGGCCACATAGGCCACCGCGCAGACATCGTGCACTGCCTGGCCGTCCCAGTCGGCGTTGGTCGTGTCGACCCAGTAGGTGGCGAGGGGCAGGATGAGTTCATCCGCGAGCCTGCCGAGGGTGGCGAGCCTTTCGATCACCGGACCGTTCGCCTGGGCCTGCAAGGTGAGGTCGAGCCCGACCATGACGACCTGCCAGTCGGCGTCGAAGACGACCCTCGCCGCCTCGGGGTCGGCGTAGATGTTGAACTCGGCCGCCGGCGTTGCGTTGCCGCGGGTGAAGGAACCACCCATGATGGTGAAGGATGCCGCCCAGCGGGCGATCGCCGGCTCCTGCTTCAGGGCGAGGGCGATGTTGGTCAGCGGACCGGTGGCCACGAGGTGCACGGCGCCCGGCGTCGCGCGCAAGGTCTCGATGATGAAGTCGACGGCGTGCCGGTCGGACGAGGGAAGGGTCGGCTCCGGGAGCGTGATGTTGCCGAGTCCGCTCTCACCGTGCACGTGGCTCGCATCCCTGGTCGCACCGAGGAGCGGCTCGCCCGCGCCGGCTGCGACGGGCACGCTGTCGAATCCGAGATATTCGCGCAGGGCTAGGGCGTTGGCGGTCGTGCGGGCCAGGCCGACATTGCCACCAACGGTCGTCACCCCGACGAGTTCGAGGTTCGGATCGCCGTGCGCGAGCAGCAGCGCGAGCGCGTCGTCGAGGCCGGGGTCGCAATCGAGCAGAATCTTCTTCGCCATGGGTCAACCGTGCCACATCCACGGCGTGCAGTCCCTCACCGTTGCGGAGGACTCTTTCCGGCACGCCGCCGGTGTCCGGGCACGACTCGCCGTGCGCGTCCTCCGCAACGGTTGGGAGGGCGAGGGAAGGGGAGGGGGAAGCGACGTAGAATCTCCTGTGCCCTCCGACTCCGCGATCGACCCATCAGAACTCGAGGTGACCCTCCGGGTTCTCGCCGGGATGGACGGCATCGACGAGGACCACCCCGACTTCGTCGCCGTGCGAAGAGCCACCGCACGGATGTTCAAGTCGGTGAAGAAATCCCGCCGTCTCGAGAAGCGGGCCGAGATCGCCGAGGCGGACAAGCGCGTCGTCGCGAACACCGCAACGGGCGCCGCAGACCGCATCGACGACGAGACCCGCGGTGTCCCCCTCGCCATCACGGTTGCGGCGCCGACCGCTGGCACCCTGCTCAAGTCGCGCCCCTGCTACATCTGCAAGCAGCACTACTCGCAGGTCGACGCGTTCTACCATCAGCTCTGCCCGGACTGCGCCGCCGAGAATCACGCCAAACGCGATGCCAGAACCGACCTCGGCGGCAAGACCGCCCTGCTCACCGGCGGTCGCGCCAAGATCGGCATGTACATCGCGCTTCGCCTGCTTCGGGATGGCGCGCATACGACCATCACGACGCGGTTTCCCCGCGATGCCGTGCGCCGCTTCTCGTCGCTGCCCGACTCGAAGGAGTGGATGCACCGGCTACGGGTGGTCGGCATCGACCTCCGCGACCCGGCCCAGGTCATCGGCCTCACCGACGCGATGATCGAGGCGGGGCCGCTGGACATCCTCATCAACAATGCCGCGCAGACGGTGCGTCGATCGCCCGGCTCATACGCACCGCTCGCGGATGCCGAATCCGCTCCGCTGCCCGACGGTCCGCTCCCCGAGCTGTTGACCTTCGGCCACACCAACGACGCGCATCCGCAGGCCCTCGCGGCATCCGTGGGTTCGCATCCGCTCCTGGCCAGAGCCGCCGAGCTCACCGAGCTGGCCCTCGCCGCCGGATCGTCATCGCTCGAACGCCTCGCCGCTGGCACCGCGATCGACGCTGGCGGGCTTGTCCCCGACCACCACGACTCGAACAGCTGGACCCAGTTCGTGCAGGAGGTCGACCCGCTCGAGATGCTCGAGGTGCAGCTCGCGAATGTGACTGCGCCATTCCTGCTCGTGTCACGGTTGCGTCCGGCGATGGCTGCTTCGGCGGCCCGCCGCAAGTACATCGTCAATGTGTCAGCGATGGAGGGGCAGTTCGGTCGGGGCTACAAGGGTCCTGGGCATCCGCACACCAACATGGCGAAGGCCTCGCTCAACATGCTCACGCGCACGAGCGCGAAGGAGATGCTCGAGACCGACAGCATCCTGATGACCAGCGTGGACACCGGCTGGATCACCGATGAACGCCCGCACCCCACAAAGGTGCGGCTCGCCGAGGAGGGCTTCCACGCACCCCTCGACCTCGTCGACGGTGCAGCTCGCGTCTACGATCCGATCGTGCGGGGTGAGCTGGGAGAGGACCTCTCCGGGGTCTTTCTCAAGGACTACAAGCCCGCCGCCTGGTAGCGCTCCGCTATCCGGGGACGACATCCACGAGTTGGCGAATGGGGACTTCGCCGAAGCGGCTGGGACGATCTCGACCTCGTCACCAACTGGCGGAACTTCCTCGACTCGCCTGAGCGGCACCTGCAGCAGGTGTAGACGCGCTGCCGATCAGCGGTGGTAGCTGACGAAGCGATACCGGTTGCCCGTGCGAGACACACGCCAGCCGGCCCCCGGATCCAGCGTGCGTCGCCAGGAGTCGTCGATCGCCGGCGCGCGGGTCTCACCGTCGACGTCCAGGTCCACCTCAGTGATCTCGAGACGTGACGCGTATGGCATGGACTGCCGGTAGACCTCACCGCCACCCATTACCCAGGCCCCATCCGGAAGGCCGGCGAACAGCTCGGCGTCGATGGAGTGCACGACCTCCGCTCCGGGAGCAGTCCATCCGTCCTGGCGGGTGACGACGATGTTGCGCCTGCCGGGAAGGGGCCGGAAGCGCTCGGGGATGGAATCCCACGTTCGGCGCCCCATGATCACGACACCGTTTCCGGTCAGCTCCCTGAAGTGGGCCAGGTCTTCTGGAAGGTGCCATGGAATCTCACCGTCGCGACCGATGACGCCACCGTTGGCCTCGGCCCAGATGAGTGCGACGCTCATACCGCGACGGGGGCCTTGATCGCCGGATGATGCACGTAGTCGACCACCTCGAAGTCTTCGAACTCGTAGTCGACGATGGTCGGGCGACGTCTCGTGATCCTCAGCGTTGGCGCCGGATAGGGAACCCTGGACAGCTGTTCCGTCACCTGCTCGACATGGTTGTCGTAAATGTGGCAGTCTCCTCCGGTCCAGACGAAGTCCCCGACCTCGAGTCCGGTCTGCGCCGCGATCAGGTGGGTGAGTAGTGCGTAACTCGCGATGTTGAACGGTACGCCGAGGAACAGGTCGGCGCTGCGCTGATAGAGCTGGCAGGAGAGCTTGCCGTCCGCGACGTAGAACTGGAACAGCGCGTGACATGGGGCAAGGGCCATTTCGGGGATGTCCGCGACATTCCAGGCGGAGACGATCAGCCGTCGCGAATCGGGGTTAGTCCTGATCGCCTCGATCACCTCGGAGATCTGGTCGATGTGCTCGCCGGATGGCGTCGGCCATGACCGCCACTGCACGCCGTAGACGGGGCCGAGGTCGCCGTCGGCATCCGCCCATTCGTCCCAGATCGTCACGCCGTGCTCCCGGAGCCAGCGCACATTGCCCTCGCCACGGAGGAACCAGAGGAGCTCGTAGGCGACCGACCTGAAGTGAACCCGCTTGGTGGTGATCAGCGGGAAGCCCTCGCTCAGATCGAAGCGCAGCTGCCGTCCGAAGACGCTTCTGGTTCCGGTGCCGGTGCGGTCCGATTTCACGGCGCCGCGGTCGAGCGTTTCGCGCAGCAGATCCTCGTACGGGGTGGCGATCGCGATAGTCACGTGATCGAGCGTAGAGGCAAAGACCGCTGCTACGCGGCGATCCCGAGCGAGTCGAGCGAGTCCTCCACGATCGTGAGGCCCGTCATCCCCGGAAGGCCCGCAATGTGGCTGTCGATCTTGCGTGCCGCCGCACGGCCCTCTGAGCCGCTCATCAGGTGGTTCATGACGTGCACCACCTCTGATCTCTCCATGATGCTCGAGCCGACGGGTGCCCAGAAGTTCTTCAACGCGAACCGGGCGATGACCTGGGCCTTCCTGCTCTTGGCCAGCCGGTCACGGGCCTGGGAGGTGTAGAAGGCGACGTGCCTCGCCTCCTGTTTCGCGATCCGGCGCAACAGTTCGGCCAGCACCGGATTCTCTTCCAGCTCGGCCATGCGGTTGTATGCGGTGATCGCCGACCACTCGTTCGCCGCGCCCCAGGCCATGTGCACGGCGACAAAGTCCATCCCGACAAGCTTGCCGGCCACCGATTGCTTGATCGGGTCGAGGCGATCCTTCCAGCCGAGCTTGAGCCGGTTGGCCTTCAGCTCGTCGTAGTCGACGACGATTCCGTGGACACCGAGCAACGAGGCGAGCGCCTCGCCGTGCCAGAATTCCTCGCGATTCCACATCGTCATGAACGCGCTGACGTCCTTCTCTCTGTGGGAAGGGGTGGTGAGGAGATCCCGGGTGTAGCAGACGGTGTGGTATTCGACATCCGTCATATAGCGCAGCGTGCGAAGCGAATACTCCGGGAGCGGAGCGGAACGGAACTGTTCGAAATCGAGGTCGTCCCAGTTGACGCTGACCGAGGTCGCTGTGTATTTGCCTACGTCGAATGCCATGCCTGATCGGGTTGGGTGCCGTGGCGCCTACTCCCTCGCTCCCTCCGAAGCCTCGTCCAGAGAATTCTCTCCTCCTGGAATACTCACACCATTTGCGAGATCGTGCGCGCCCCGCTTCCAGTCTTCGATGTTCCACCGCCGGCGCTGCGCCTCACGCGAGAGGCTGGTGTCTGGATTGATGGCATGGGGATTGCCGAGCAGTTCGAGCCAGCCCAGATCGGAATGGCTGTCACCATAGCCGTAGGAACTCGACAGGTCGATGCCGTGTGTTTCGGCGTACTGGCGGAGCCAGGCGGCCCGCGCTTCATCGACCAGCGGAGGTTTTGCGAGATATCCGGTGAGAATACCGTCGCGTTCGTGCATGGTGCCGGCGACGACCTCGTCGAAGAGTCCGGCGATCGGCTCGATGAGGATTCCGATCGAGCCGCTGACCAGAACGGTTCGATGCCCGGCCGCGCGGTGCGCACGGATCCGCTCCACCGCGGCCGGCATGATCCGACGGAGCATCAGCTCGCGGTAGCCGCGCGAGACCACCTTCTGCAGGCGCACGCTCGGCATTCCGCGATAGCGGCGCAGGAAGAGACGGATGAACTCACCACGATCGCGACGCTCGGCCCGCAGATAGCGGGGCAGAGTGGTCAGAAGGCTGAGCGCCTCACCGGGCCACGCCGCCTTGCGATAGCCGGCCGAACGCACCCAGAGATACTGCTCGACGATGTTCGAGTCGATGACGGTGCCTTCGAAGTCGAACACCGCGAGTATGTCGGAGCGCTCGGGAAGCGCCTTGGCTGCTGACCTGTCGTTCGCCTGCCGACGCTTAGTGAAGGCATGCGTCATCGCCGTGATCGACGGGAAGTGCACACGCTGGAAATAGTCCTCCCAGTCGATGTCCGCGACGTCGAAACCCCGATCGCCCTTGAGGGCTGCCGGCAGCGAGTCGTGGAGCGCCTTCGTACGCCGGTCGTCGAAAATGATCTCCGTCTGCACATAGGCGCGATACAGGTTCGAAAAACTGCGCAAAGACTCGAGGTCGTTCCGGCGCTGCTGCACCGTCGCAATCCATTTCCGCGTGCGCGCCGTCGATGGCAGCCGCTCGATCAGGCGGTCGCGCTGGTCGTTGAGCCGTTCCCTGGTGCGGATCGCCTTCTCGACCTTCCGGCCGCCGGGGAACTTCCAGGTCGGAACCTGGATGTGCCCTTCGCCCTCCTTGGGCATCGGGTTCGCGGTGAAGAACTCGTTGACGTTCTGGAACATGCGGTGGAACGGCAACGGATTGCTTGCGCCGGAACTGACGTGGAAGTAACGCGTCTCGCCCACAGGCGTCGGGGTCGCGGCGGCCGCGAGAATGGCATTCACGACATAGTCGACGGGGATGACGTCGAGCACGCTGTCCGGCAGGCCGGGAAACTCGGGAAGCATGCCGCGACCGTAGGCGAGGATCAGCGGGTCGGCGACCTTGAAACCATCGATCCATCCCGGATATGGATGACGCAGCGCGCTCTCGATGATGGAGGGGCGCACCACCGACAGCCGATGGCCCCGCGCGGCCCAGAGTTCCTCCGCGGCGCGCTCCGCGAATGCCTTGGTGAGCGTATAGACATCCGTCCAGCCGAGGCTCTCTGCGCGGGTGCGACCGTAGTCCACGAGGGTGTCGTACACCCACTGCGTCCGAGCTTCCTCTGCCGCTCTGGAGACGGCCTGCGGCCCCTCCTTGCCATGTCTGGCCTGGGCATCGGAGATGAACTTCCGAAGCGTCTCCGGCTGCCTCGATGCCATCTGGACCCTGGTGCGGGCATCCCTGGCGGCGTCGTACTCAGCGCGCCAGTCCACCTCGTGTTCGAGGCTTGCCTCGGGAACGACGCCCTTGCGGATACCGCCGACGTAGGCCGTCGACACGTGTACGACGTGCGGATCGCTGCCACTCGCCGCGAGCGCACCATACAGGCCAAGCGCTCCCCCGACGTTGGTGTCGAAGGCCTGGTCGATGGGCGGATCGAAGGAGACCGTCGACGCGCCATGGATGACGATGTCGATATCGGAGCGAAGATCGGAGACGGATCCCAGATCGCCCTCGACGACGCGCAGGCGCTCGCTGGCCACACGCTCGACCTCCTCGTCGCCGACGCTCTCCCGCCAGGTGCGGAACACCGGCTTGCGAAGCAGAGTGCGAAGCCGGTCGTCGCCGCTGGCGCTCCCCTTCGGCCGCACCAGCAGGGAGACCGTGGTCTTCTGGTGCGCAGTGATCAACCGTTCGAGCACGGCCTGGCCAACGAAACCGGTCGAGCCGGTCAAAAAAACGTGCGCGCTGCCCAGATCGAAGTCCTTCGCCGTACGCGTCATCGGCTGAGCCGCGCCGTGATCGTCGCAGCCACCTGGTCCCCGATGCCAGGCAGGGTGGCGACGGCCGATCCGATCGCGGCGGCACGTGCGTGGCCCTCGGAACCGCCGAAGGTGAACCCCTCGAAAAAGGATCGGTCGTCGTCGGAGCGGTCGATGGCACCGAGTGGCCAGGCGGCACTGTGCAGCGCGGTGCGCGTCAGTCGAACTGCTTTCGCGGATTCGCTCAGTCGGCGGCGGGCTTCATCGTCGAAGAACAGCGAGTGCCGTCGCTTCACGTCAAGGACCATGTCGATGGTCGACGCGAGGGCGGTGCTTCCGCTGGTCTGCACCAGACGCTTATATGCCGCACGGGTTATCCACTCGTCGACGAGTCCGACAGTCATATGCACGGCGACGATGGGTGTCCCCACGACGATCGCCGATATCGCCCGCCTGATCGGACCCCGACGCTCCCCCGCCTCGTTGCGTGCGTGTCGGCGCCCATCCGACGACTCCTCCTCGATGCCGGCGACTCCATTGGCCCCGAGCACGGCGTCAAGGGCATCGGCAAGCCAGAATTTCTCGAAGGCCCAGGTGACCAGGAAGGCGGTGACGCGGGCATCCTTGTGCGTGGCGGTCACCAGCACATTGCGGAGATGCTGCATCGTCGCGCTTTCGAGTTGCCCCAGGTAGCGCACCAGCCGCAGGCTGTCTGCGGGCAGCGGCCTCTCGGCGTATTCGGCCAGCTGCAGCGTGGCACGATGGTTTCCGCGCGCGGTGCGGGCGAAGCCCCTCACATCGAAGCGAGTGGAACGATCGGTCGTCGCAGCGGGTTCGTCGTTCGCGGTCATGAAAACTCAACCCTTGCTGGCACGGACAAGATGACAGGTGCGCGGAGTACCTGATAGCACCGTATCGTAAGTGCCATGGGTGTTGCTCTCGTGACCGGAGGAACGTCGGGCATCGGTGCCGCGTTCGCCAGGGCTATCGCTGCGCGAGGGGACGATCTCGTGCTGGTGGCGCGCTCCGCCGACCGGCTCGAAGAAATGGCCGCCGAACTGCGCTCGACAGGACGGTCGGTCGAGATCATCCAGGCCGACCTCAGCGATCGCGACGCAGTCGACAGGGTTGCGGCCCGCCTCGAAGACCGGGATCGTCCCATCGACCTGCTGGTGAACAACGCCGGTTTCGGGGTGCACACAGCGCTGACCGACCCCGATGTCGCGGCGCACGATCGCGCATTCGACGTCATGTGTCGCGCGGTGCTCGTGCTCTCCGGGGCAGCGGCCAGGAGTATGCGCACGCGCGGTCGGGGCAGAATAATCAACGTGTCGAGCATCGCCGGGTTCATCGCCCTCGGCAACTATTCGGCGATCAAAGCCTGGGTCACCTCCTTCAGCGAGGGCCTCGCCGTCGAGCTCAGCGGCACCGGTGTCGGCGTGACCGCGCTCTGTCCCGGCTGGGTGCATACCGAGTTCCATCAGCGGGCCGGCATTCGATCCAGCAGCATCCCCAACTCCCTGTGGCTCGACGCCGAGTCGCTCGTGCGCGCCTGTCTGCGCGACGCAGACAAGGGCAAAGTGATCTCCATCCCCACAGTCCGCTATCGGGTGCTCAGCTGGTTCGCTCGGCATCTGCCGAGGAGCACTATTCGCGCGATCTCCGCGTCGATCTCCTCCAGCCGTCGGGAGGCGGCAGGCTGATGACCACCGGCTTTCACAGAAGCGCGGGACGTGTCAGGTCCCGGGTTGCGCCGGTGCGGGACCGATTCACGTCGAAGGCGCAGGCGGCAGCCCGTTTCATCGCGCAGCGCGGCCTGCTGAAACCTCTCGTCTGGTACCTGACCCGCGTTACGGTCGCCGGCCGCGAGCAGCTCAGAGAGGTACGGGGCGGTTTCATCGTGGTCGCCAACCACGGCAGCCACCTCGACACTCCGCTGATCTTCGGAGCGCTTCCGCGTCGTCTGGCCCGCTACCTGGCGGCCGGCGCGGCCGCGGACTACTTCTTCGACGTATGGTGGCGGCGCGGGCTCACCGCACTCTTCTTCAACGCCTTCCCGGTCGAACGGACGCGCAAGGTTCCGCGGAGCATCAGCGCGAAGTCGCTACTGCAGCGGGACATCCCGCTCCTCGTGTTCCCCGAGGGGACGCGGTCGAAGGATGGCGAGTTCGGGCAGTTCAAGCCAGGCGCGGCGGCGCTCGCGGCATCGTGCTCTGTGCCATGTCTGCCCGTCGCCCTGGTCGGGGTCCACCTCGCCCACCCGCGCGGCACGAACTGGCCGAAGCGCGGACGTCACCCCGTCGGCGTGATCTTCGGCGCCCCGATGACTGCCAAGGTCGGCGAGTCGGCTGCCGACTTCACCGAGCGCCTCCGACTCGAGATCCTGCGCCTGCGGGACGCACATTCTGCCCGTATCCTCGGACAGTTCACCTCATCCGAAGGAGCCGAGAAGTGACCGACGTCAAACACATGAAGTGGTGGGGCTGGGGCGTCGACGGTGTCGCCTTCCACCATGGCGACAAGCCGGCCTTCGCCCCCTTTGTGCAGATGGCCGTCGGCATCGACGTGAACGATCCTGCTACCGCCGCGACATCCTTCGACGACATCGTGGTGCCCGAGAGTCGCGCGACGTCCGAATTCGTGGTGGAGCTCCGGGGAATCGTCGGCGAGCAGAATGCAACGACGGATGCCATGGAGCGGGTCGTGCACACCTTCGGCAAGAGCATCCGGGATCTCGTTCGCGTCCGCTCCGGTCACCTCGATCGCACGCCGGACGTTGTCGTCTACCCCGCCGACGAGGCCGAGGTGCAGCGCGTCGTGGATGCGGCGGTCGCCGTGGATGCCGTCATCATCCCCTTCGGCGGCGGCAGCAATATCGTCGGTAGCCTCGAGCCCCATGCCGACGAGTCCCGCACGGTGATCTCACTTGACCTGGGGCGTTTGAACAGGGTGCTCGACATCGACGAGGAATCTGGTCTCGCCCGCATCGAGGCCGGTGTCCTGGGCCCGGACCTCGAAACCCAGCTCACCGCGAAGGGGTGGACGCTCGGCCACTTTCCCGACAGCTTCACGCATTCGACGCTCGGCGGCTGGGTAGCGACCCGCTCCTCCGGAATGCAGTCAGACAAGTACGGCGACATCGCGGACATCGCCCGCGGCCTTCGGGTCGTGCGTCCCGGCGGCGTCCTCGTCATCAGGGCGATTCCGAGCGCGTCGACCGGACCGAGCGTCCGGGAGATGATCGTCGGCAGTGAGGGACGACTCGGGGTGATCACCGAGGTCACGGTGCAGGTGCACCGCGTTCCTGCGCAGCGCGAGATTCTCGCCTACCTCTTCCCGAACTGGAAGGCCAGCCTCGAGGCGATGCACGAGATCTCGGAAAGCGATGCAACACCATCCGTGACGCGCGTCTCCGATGCCCGCGAGACCGGCTTCTCCTTCGCGACCGCCAAGGAGAGCAAGGGGATATCCAAGCTGGTCACCCAGGGTCTGCAGCGATTCCTCATGGCAAAGGGTTGGAAAATCGATCAGATGTGCCTCTCTTTCATCGGCTACGAGGGCAGCGCCTCGCACGTCGCGCGCCAGAAGAAGCTCGTCGGTGCCATCGTCAAAAAGCATGGCGGCATCGGTGTCGGCAAGGGTCCTGGCGTCCTCTACGACCAGAAGAAATTCGATACGCCGTACCTGCGCGATTTCCTGCTCGACCGCGGCGCGGCGGCGGATGTCTCGGAGACCGCCGCCCCATGGTCCAAGCTGGCCGGTCTCTACGACCACGCGATCGCCAGTGCCAACCGCGCCTACGAGGAGATCGGCGTCAAGGGTTGGATCATGGCCCACCTCTCGCATTCCTATCACTCGGGGGCATGCCTGTACTTCACCTTCGCCTTCGCGCACGGCGACGACCCGCTTGCACAGTACGACGTCGTGAAAGGGGCGATCCAGCAGGCGTTCATCGACTCCGGCGCGACAATCTCGCATCACCACGGCGTCGGCCTCGAACACGCGCCGTGGCTCGAACAGGACATCTCGGCCGGCGGGGTGGCCGTCATGCAGGGGCTGTTCGATTCCGCCGACCCGATGGGCACGTTCAATCCGGGGAAGATCATCGTCCGCTGATCGCGGTATCTCGGTCGGCCCGTAAACTATGCCGAACACCATAGTCACGGAAGGGCGCACATGGCGGGCCAGGTTCGACAGCGGATGATCGAGAGCGCCGTGCAGCTGCTCGCCCAGCGGGGGCTGCAGGCGACATCCTTTTCCGAGGTGCTCGAGTCCTCTGGAGCCCCTCGGGGCTCCGTCTACCACCACTTTCCGGACGGAAAAGATCAGCTGGTGGATGCCGCGCTCGAACTCGCCGGCGACAGGGCGCTTCGGATGCTCGATGGCTGGGCCGGCTCGTCGCCTCGGGAGATCACCGAGAACTTCCTCGGAATGTGGGGCAAGCTCCTCTCATACGCTCACTTCACGACGGGTTGCTCCGTGCTCGCGGTGACCGTAGCGACGGACTCCCCAGAACTCCTCGACCACACCGCGACCATCTTCAGGGCATGGCGCGGACGGCTGGCGGAACTTTTCGTCCATGGCGGTCTCGGACCAGATGAGGCATCCCGATTCGCGGCGATTCTTGTCGCCTCCAGCGAAGGCGCGGTCGTGCTCAGCCGCGCCGAGCGCAGCATGGAACCGTTCGATCTGGTCTCCGAACAGCTCATCGAGCAGGTCGAACGGCTGGCCGCGAAACCCTAGGATGTCGAGTCCTGCGGCGCCGAACGTCGCCAAATTGCCCCACCGCGACGCTGAAGGGGGCCATTTGGCGACGTTCGTGGTGCGGCCCCGTTACTTCAGCGGCAGGCCGAACGCCGCCGACAGCGACGGTGCCGACGTCGCTTCGAAGAGAAACGGCGTGCCGGCCACTTCTTCGTAGAGCCGCGTCAGCGAGTAGTGAGTCAACGGCGAGGTGACCACATTCGCCGTCTGGCTCGGATGGATGACGACGGTCAGCACGGCGTTCGACGACGCATTGTCGTCCTCGTCCGCGGTGAGCACGACGGCAAGGTGACCCGATCTCCAGTCCGGGCCGGCGAAGATCTTGGTCATCCAGCCCTGGAACCAGGTGTCGGCCGTGCTCAGCGGGCAGTCGTGGGCATCGTTGCACAGGTTGGGGACGACCATTCCCACGGTGGGCAGTTTGCCGCCGGTGATGACCGCGTCGAGGCTGTTCGTGGAGACATCGTATTTCTGGCAGCTGCCGCGCTCCGCCGTGAAGTACGCCCATGGGTTGTGCTTGACCGCATAGCTGGAGCCGCCGTCCGTCGTCGCGCAGTTCGCCGGCATCCCCTCGGCGTAGACGGCCGCCGACTTGCCCGCGGCAATCGCCTGGCCGAACACCGACTGGCCAGAGATCGGGTGGACAGAGGGACTTCCGTCGTCGCTGATCCCGTACGTCTGGCCGCCGGCGATCGCAATATAGTTCGGCAGCGACGGATGCCGGATCGCCGTGTAGTGCGTCGCGTAGCCGAACTGCTGGGCAAGACCGGCCGTGTACGGCATCTGGGAGGTCATCTGGCTCAGCGAATGGTTCTCCTCCACGAAGACCAGGACCTTGGTGACGGCACCCGGTTGCACCACGGCTCCTCCCCGGGCCGTGCCAGCGGTCGGGGACGCCGAACGGGAGGTGGAGGATGCCGGACCGGAGGTCGTAATGCTTGGACCGGAGCATCCGGCCAAGGTCACGGCCAGAATGCAGAGCAGCACGACACGGGATCGAATCATTTGGCCATTGTAGATTCGGCCGCAACCGACAGGCAAAGAGCCCACGCCCGCGGAGAGATCACCAGGGCGTCTCGACCGCACCGGACCAGTGGCGTACGGTGCTCCCGGAGACGGGATCTGTGAGACGAACGCAGCGGGTGATGCGATGGACTGGCTTGGCGCGAACGACTACGGGTTCGCGCGCGACGTGCTCCAGCGCGGCACGGCGGCGATCTACCTGATCGCGTTCCTGTCAACTGCGGCACAATTCCCGGCGCTGCTCGGCGAACACGGTCTGCTGCCGACCCCGGCTTTTCTGCGTTCCGTCTACGCCAGACGGCAGCCGACGATATTCCGCTGGCACTACTCCGATCGCCTGCTCCTCGTCGTCGCCTGGAGCGGGACTGTCGTCTCCGCACTTCTCGTCGCCGGCATCCCTCAGCTCGGGCCCGCCTGGTCGCCGACCGTGGCGTTCCTGCTGATCTGGGCCGGCTACCTCTCGATCGTCAACGTCGGCCAGACCTTCTACGGTTTCGGATGGGAGAGCCTCCTCCTCGAGGCAGGCTTCACTGTCGCCTTCCTCGGTTCCAGCCAGGTGGCTGTGCCGGTGACGATGCTCTGGCTCGTGCGCTGGTTGGTGTTCCGGCTCGAGTTCGGAGCCGGCTTGATCAAGATGCGGGGAGACCGTTCATGGCGGGACCTCACGGCGCTCTACTACCATCACGAGACACAGCCGATGCCGAACCCGCTGAGCCGCTTCGCCCATCTGCTCCCCCGGTGGTTCCATCGGTTCGAAGTACTCGGAAACCACTTCGCGCAACTCGTCGTGCCGTTCTTCCTGTTCGCGCCACAGCCGGTCGCAAGCGTCGCGGCGGCTGTCATCATCCTCACCCAGCTCTGGCTGATGATGACCGGCAACTTCGCCTGGCTGAACGCGATCACCATCGTTCTGGCGTCTGCCGCGATCAGCGACCCCGTCGCCCAATTCGTCATCCCGGCGATCCCGGCCGACGGCACGACTACGGCCCTCCCGCCGTGGTTCGCGGCCCTCGCCATCGCCGCCAGCGCGCTCATCCTCGTCCTCAGCTGGTGGCCCGCCCGCAATCTGCTGTCGCCTCATCAGCTCATGAACGCCAGCTTCAATCGCTGGCATCTGGTCAACGCCTACGGTGCCTTCGGCAGCGTCACGAAGAGGCGCTACGAGGTGATCGTCGAAGGCACCGACGCGGAACTGCCGGACGACTCTGCAGTGTGGCGGGCCTACGAGTTCAAGGGAAAACCGGGTGACCCGCGTCGGGTGCCGCGTCAGTTCGCGCCGTACCATCTCCGACTCGACTGGCTCATGTGGTTTCTCGCACTTGGCTCGCACGACACGCGGTGGTTCGTGGTATTCCTCACCCGACTGCTCGAGGGTGACCGTAGGACGCTTCGGCTGCTGCAGAGCGATCCATTCTCCGGCACACCACCGCGCTGGGTACGGGCGAGGGTCTTCAGTTACCGCTTCGCGACCCGGAACGAGCGGCGAACCGAGCACCTCTGGTGGATGCGGGAGGAGGCGGGGACCCTCGTGCCTCCCGTATCCGGACCACCCCGAGCGAGCGAAAGCGGGCAATCATGATCGACGCCACCGTCGTCGGCAGCGGACCGAACGGTTTGGCCGCGGCGGTCACGCTCGCCCGCTCCGGTCTCGAGGTCTGCCTGGTCGAGCGGGAGTCGACTGTCGGTGGCGGTCTGAGAACGGCGGAGCTCACACTCCCGGGATTCCGGCACGACGTCTGCTCCGCCGTGCATCCCGCGGCGCTCGCTTCGCCCTTTTTCCGGGCATTCGGACTGACCGAACGCGTACCGTTCATCGTTCCTGACGTGTCGTACGCGCATCCGCTCGACGGCGGCGCGGCGGGGATCGCCTACCTGGACCTCGAACGCACAGTGGACGGACTCGGCCGCGACGGCCCAGCCTGGCGGTCGCTGTTCGCGCCCCTGACCGAACACATCGCCGCGATCACGGCGCTGACCGGATCGCAGCTGCTCCGCTTTCCCGCGGATCCGACGGTTGCCATCTCCTACGCCCTCCGGGTTCTCGAGCAGGGCTCGCCGCTGTGGAACGCGCGCTTCCGCGAGCACGTCGCGCCGGCCCTTCTCACCGGGGTGGCCGCACACGTCATCGGAACGTCACCCTCGCTCGCCACCGCGGGAACGGCGCTGCTCCTCGGTGCGCACGCTCACTCGGCGGGCTGGGGGTTCCCCGTCGGCGGCTCCCAGTCGATCGCCGACGCCCTCGCCGACGACTTCCGAGCCAATGGCGGACGGATCGTCCTGGATCGGGATGTGCGCGATCCGGCGGATCTCGAGGAGTCGCGAGTAACCCTGCTCGACACCTCGACCGAGTTCCTCGCCCGATTCGCCGGCGAGAGTCTGTCTGCAGGTTATCTCCGAAGCCTGAAGCGGTTCCGGCACGGCAACGGCGTGGCGAAGGTGGACTTCGCGCTCTCCGATCCGGTTCCCTGGGCGAACCACCAGGTCGCAGAGGCTCCCACAGTACATCTCGGCGGACGACGCAGCGAGATCGCGGCGTCCGAGCGTGACGTCGCGCTCGGTCGCGTCCCCGATGCCCCATACGTGCTGGTCACACAGCCGAGCGTCCTCGACCCGACGCGGGCTCCCGCCGGCCGGCACACCCTGTGGGCCTACATCCATGTTCCGTACGGGTCGCAGTTCGACCCGACGGAGACGATCACGCGTCAGATCGAGCGATTCGCACCGGGCTTTCGAGACACGATACTGGCCAGCGCGACCATGACCGCGAACGAGGTCGAAGCGAACAATGCGAACGACGCCGGCGGCGACATCATGGGCGGAGCGGTCACCGTCGCCCAGCTGCTCAAGCGGCCGGTCCTCTCGCCGAGGCCGTGGCAGACGCCGGCGGCCGGCCTCTACCTCTGCTCCGCGTCGACGCCGCCTGGTCCATCGGTGCAGGGCATGAACGGATGGTTCGCCGCGCGCTTGGCGCTCAGACAGCACTTCGGCATCGAGGCGTCGCTGGCCGACCTGGCCTGAGTCGCGGATGCGGCGCCCGTCAGGCGAACCGGGGAATCGCGACAGTCTTCCCCTCGGCGAGCGCGGACTCGTGAGCGGCCAGCCCCGTCGCCGTCCAATTCGCGGCGCGCACATGGTCGACGCTCGGGGGGCGATCGTCGACGATGCTCGACACGAACTCGTTCACCAGATGGGGGTGCGAGCCGCCGTGACCTCCGCCCTGGATGAACGAACGGTGCGACTCATCCGCGAACTTCTGCGTGTATCTACGAATCGACGCCGGGAGCAGTTCTGCGCGGTCGGGGACGCTGACCGGATCGGTCGAGATCGGACGCCCGCGGCCTGAGCGCGGTTCGCCGAGGGTGAAGAGCAGCGGCGGCCCTGAGTCTTCCT
>JAODMH010000228.1 GCA_025465035.1 Microbacteriaceae bacterium
ATCGATCTGCCTGGAAGCCGTCCAGGCATCTTCGAAAGGATAAGAATGCGCACGCTGGTCCTCAACGCGGGCTTCGAGCCCCTCGCCGTGGTGTCCTTCAAGCGAGCCCTCGTGCTCGTGATGAACCAGAAGGCGACGATCGTCGCGGCGGATGCCGAGCATCCCGTCTGGGGATCGTCCGGTTCCTACGACCGCCCGTCGGTGATCCTGCTCACCCGCTACGTCCGCATCCCCAATTCGCGACTGATCCCCGTCTCGCGCCGCGGAGTTCTGCGCAGGGACGGCCAGCGCTGTGCGTACTGCGGCGGCTCGGCGAACACGATCGACCACGTGCTGCCCCGCTCGCGCGGCGGCCAGGACAGCTGGGAGAATCTCGTCGCCTGCTGCCTGCGCTGCAACAACGTCAAGGGCGATCGCACGCCGAGCGAGATGAACTGGACCCTGCGGATCCGCCCGCAGCCGCCGCACGGCACCTCCTGGCTCGTGCGCGGCGTCGAGCGCGCGGACCGGCAGTGGGAAGAATTCCTGGCGCCCGCTGCGTGACCTCTGCTCGGTCGACAGCGCGCCTCGACTAAACTCGACGAGCCAGCCTCTGTAGCTCAATGGAAGAGCAGTTCCGTCCTAAGGAAACGGTTGGGGGTTCGAGTCCCTCCACAGGCACCGTCGAAAATCTATTCAAACCCTGGAAAGGGCGGTTCCCGTAATGGGGTAACGTACCCAGGCGGCGAGTGGATATCGTGTGCCTCGGGGGTTGGTAATGAGCGATGAAGCATCCCAATCATTGAAAGAGATAAGGCTTCGATACGCGGACCGATGCAGTGCCTGTGCACGCGAACTTCCGGTCGGCTCGCTTGCCGTGCACGACCGCGAGACCAAGTCTGTGAGCTGCTTAGCTTGTGTGACCACGGCGAATTCCGAAGAAAACAGCCGCGTCGTGGTCGATCAGTCGACCGGCTCGCGGGGAGCGTCCGACAATTCGATTCCGGCCAATTCAGGTGTCTTCGCGGGGGTCGCCGGAGCATCAGCTCGTCGAAAGTACGAGCGCCGTAAGCAGGGACGTGAGACACGAATCCGTGAGGATCATCCACTGGTCGGCGGATTGCTTCTTGCGATCAGGGACGACCCGCAGAGCACCAAGGCGTGGGCCACCGGCGCTCAGGGCGAAGAACGCTTGGGGCAGCATCTGGACAAGTTGGCTGGCGATAGGGTTCATCTCCTGCACGACCGAGGTATCCCTGGTTCGCAGGCGAACATCGACCATATTGTCGTTTCGTCGTCGGGCGTCTTCGTGATTGACGCCAAGAAATACAAGAATGGTCGGCCGAGTCTGCGGGTTGAGGGAGGACTCTTCCGTCCGCGGATCGAAAAGCTGATGGTGGGATCGCGGGACTGCACCACGCTCGTCAACGGAGTGCACAAGCAGGTCGATCGGGTGAGGGCCGCGCTTCGCTCAGCCGAACTTGATCGGATCCCCGTTGCCGGGATGCTGTGCTTCGTGGAGGCGGACTGGCCGCTCCTTGGCGGCGACTTCACAATCGATAGAGTACGTGTGCTGTGGCCGAAGAAAGCAGCCACGCTCATCGCGCAGACGGGCGATATCGATGCGCCGACGACGCAACTCATCCGTCAAACACTGGCCCTCGCTTTCCCCTCGGCCTGATCTGGGGTTGTGCCAAGAGGCAGGACGGCAGTTCGCAGGTGTGAATGAGGATTAGCCATACCGATGGTGAAGCCGCGAGACAACCCCGTGCCGATCGGCCAAGCCCGAATCCGTGCGCAACTGTCCTCCGCTCACACAGACGACGACATCGAGTCGTGTGTCGCCGCATTCATCGGTGCGCGGGGGGATTTCGGATGAACCTGGATCATTCCGCATCGGTCGGACCGTAACCGGGTCCTGCTCAAGATCGCGCTCCCTGATGGCGGATCACGACTCAATTCGGAGGCGGAGCGTGCGTTCCGCGGAGTACCAGCCTCGGCGTGAGAGTCAGACGCTGGGGCGCGCTATCGACCGCGTCGATGTGTTGAATGAGCAGCCGGGCTGCCATTTCCGCCATCCCCACCATGTCGCCGTTTACTGTCGTGATCTGAAACAGGTCCCATGCCGACATCTCGATGTCGTCGAATCCGATAATGGTGAGGTCTCGTCCGGGAGTAAGCCCACGGGTGGCCGCGGCGTTGCATGCACCGAAGGCGATCACATCATTGCCGCAGAAGATGGCAGTCGGTGGCTCTGGCGTCGCCAACAGCTCGAGGGTCGCCCGGTAGCCGGTCTCGTAGGTAAACGGTCCGCTGCGCACCCTGCTCGGAAGCAGCGCGATGCCCCGATCGCTGAGACCCTGCTGAAACCCGATCCCTCGATCCCTTCCGACACTGGTGTCGGGGGGTCCGAGGATCGCGGCAACCTTCACGTGCCCGAGATCGGCGAGCAAGGAAGCAACCATCCGGCCTCCGAGCTGGTTGTCGAGTACGACGGTGTCGGCGTCGATGCCGTCGATGTCCCGGTTGGCCAAGACGAATGGGATTTGTCGCGCCGCCAGCCTGTGCGGCAGCTGCGATCCAAGCATGACGGTCGTAATAATGACGCCATCGAGCGTGCCATCCGCAAGGCGGTCAATTTCAAGCGGTGCCTCGCTGGAATCCGGGATCAGGAGCACCCGATATCCGAGTCTCTCGAATTCGGCCCGCATCGGCTCCACCAGTTCGGGAAAGAACGGGTTGGTCAGCTCGGCAGCCACTACCCCTATGGTGCGCGTTCGCCTGGTCGACAGGCTCCGGCCCGCTTCGCTCGGTACATAGGCGAGCATTTCTGCGGCGCGCTCAATGTCACGGCGGGTTCTCTCGGAAATACCGGGTAGGCCGCGCAGCGCGCGCGACACCGTCGACTGCGATACTCCCGCCAGTTTCGCCACATCGTGACTCGTCGTCATCAACGCCCCCTGCTATACGTATGCTCCCGAGTCTATCGACCGTCGTGCTGAACGTTTAAAACAGGTCGGTCTACCACGGCAAACGGGCCATTGCATACGTATGTTATTTTACGTGAGCGTAACCTCCTGGGCCGGATCCGAAATCTCGTTGACACATTGAGGCGGGAGCCTAGAAAGACGGAAGACCCCACAACTAGGAGACAGAATGAGACTCAGGCTTTTAGCAACCGTCGTTACTTTCGCCAGCATCGCGCTCATCGTGGCCGGGTGTAGTTCGCCTCCGAGCGCGTCCTCGTCCCTGGTTGCGGCACCCCAATCGACGGCCACCGCAAATGGCGCCGCGATGGCGTCCACTCTCGCTTACATCAAAGCGGGCCTCCCGAACCTCAAGGGGGCGTCCATTGCATACCTCGCCGAGTGTGCGAGCCAAAACGCCTACTGCCAGACCCGCTGGACCGCGGCGCAGAAGGCGGCGAAGGATCTCGGGGCCAAGGCCACCCTGTTCGACGCTGGGTTCGACACCGCTAAGCAACTGAGCCAGACGCAGGACGCGATCCAGCGCGGCTTCGACGGATACGTCTTAGCGCCGGTCGCCGACGCCCCCGGTTGTGCCAACTTCAAACTGCTGCAAGCGACGGGTAAGCCGATCGTGAACATCAACAGTCCGATGTGCGGCAACACCGACTACACGAAGGGCACCGTTGGCTTCGTCGGGATTCAGACACAGTCCTTCTTCCGCCAGCACGCCGAGAACGCCTTTGCATCCTGCAAAGGGACCTGCAACGCTCTGGCGCTGGGTGGCTCTGTCGGCAGCGACCTGTTCACTCGATGGGACAACGCCATCAAGGAGGCCGCAGCGAAGTACCCGAACGTGCACATCGTCTCTCAGCCATCCGACTTCGACCCCGCCAAGGCGCTATCGATAACCCAGGACACTCTGAGCAGCACGCCCGACCTTCAGATGGTGCTGTGCGGTTGGGATGACGCCACCAGAGGAGTCGAACAGGCCATTCTCGCGGCGGGTAAGAAGCCCGGCAAAGACGTGCGCATCTACAGCGCCGGAGCCTCTGCGGCAGGTGTTGCCAAGGTCATTGCCGGGACGTGGAACGAGACGAGTATCGAGCTTCCTTACGAGGAGTCGTACTACGGATTCGCCGAATTGGCGAAGGCAATGGCGACCGGAAAGAGCACGCCAGGATTCACCGATCTTGCGCAGTCGCCCGTCGTCGTGAACGGCCCCGGCTCGATCTTCGTGCAGGCGAACAACGCCGCCAACTTCACCCCCGAGTACTAGGAAGGAGGCCCAAGCCGTGACGATGACATCCAAGGACCCGGTGGCGCTCCGGGTTCATAACCTCTACAAGTTCTATCCAGGAGTCCGCGCGATCCAGGATGTCTCGCTCACGGTTGAGGCGGGAGAGGTCCACGGGCTCGTGGGAGCCAACGGTGCCGGCAAATCGACACTGA
>JAODMH010000054.1 GCA_025465035.1 Microbacteriaceae bacterium
CATGAACGTGTACCCGAGCGAGATCGAGCGAGCGGTGATGCAGGTCTCCGGCGTCGTCGAGTGCGCAGTGGTGGCGGCACCGCACGAGCGCTGGGGGCAGACCCCCGTCGCCTTCGTCGTGCGCTCCTCGAATGACATCACGGCCGAGCTGATCCTCGCGCACGCCCACGAACAGCTGGCCGGCTACAAACTGCCGAGCGAGATCAGGTTCGTCGACGAACTGCCTAAGAACGCCAGTAACAAGATAGTGCGCCGGCATCTGCGCGACAGCCTCGAGGCCGAGCTCGCCGCCCGCTGATGGATGAGCTCGATGGTGTCGCGCTCGTCACCGGGTCGAGCTCGGGTATCGGCGAGGGTATTGCGCGCAGGCTCGCGGCCGAGGGCATGACCGTCGTCGTCAACTCCCGCTCCAGCGTCGACCAGGGGCGGGCGCTCGCCGCCGAGATCGGTGGCATCTACATCCAGGCGGACATCGCAGATGGCGACCAGGCCCGCCGGATGGTCGACGAGACCGTCGAGCGCTTGGGGCGTCTCGACCTGCTCGTCAACAACGCCGGCACCACGCAGGTGATCCCGCACACCGACCTGGAGGCCGCCGACAGGGAGGTGTGGCGGCGCATCTTCGAAGTGAACGTGTTCGGCACCTGGGACCTCTGCGTCGCAGCCATGCCCCACCTGCGCAGGGCTCCCCTCGGCCACATCGTGATGATCACCTCGCTGGGCGGCCAGCGTCCGCTCGGCAGTTCCATCCCGTACTCGGTGAGCAAGGCGGCGCTCGATCAGTTGACGCGCATCCTGGCATCCACCGTCGGGCCCGAGGTGCGCGTCAACGCCGTGGCGCCCGGCTTCGTAGACACACCGTGGACGAGCGGATGGCGCGACCTGCGTGACCACGTTGCCGCCGAGGTTCCGCTGCAGAGGGTCGCATCGCCCGACGACATCGCGGTCGCGGTCGCCGGTCTCCACCGCACGACCTATGCCACCGGCCAGGTGCTCGCGGTCGACGGCGGTCGTCACCTGCGCTGAGGCACTACTGCCCAGGCGCGACTGTGATGCCGAAGAGCTCGATCAGTTCGTCCGACATCTCGTCGACGGGCATGCCCCAGAACGGCGAGTCGAAGCCGGCCGCGAACCGGCGGATGGCCCAGTGGTCACCCGCCCGCGCGAGCACAAACCGCACGAAACCGGCCGTCTCGAACTTCGACTCGGAGTGCCGGGAGCCGAAGAGCTGGAGGTAGCAGTACGCGGTGATCTGCTCGCCGTCGAACTCGTCCACGACGAAGTTGGTGAAGACGTGGCGCCGCTGGTCGCGCTGGTAACGCCAGAACCGCGTCATCCACTCCATCACTCGATCACGGCCGACGAACGGGCCCACCTGCACCTCGTCCATCACCGACGCTTCCCATACGGCGTCCTCAGTGAAACATTCGAGCAGCGCGTCTTCGCGGTGGTCGTCGAACGACCAGCTGTAGCGATTGACGCACTGCTGCACCTCGGGCAGCAGGCTGGCGGGAACGGCGCCCCAGACGGCGGCTGGCTGCATGGCAATCACTCCGCGCCCGTGCCCCCACCCCGGCTCCGGATGCGGCACTCGCCTCGCGGCGCCCGCATCCGACATCAGGCGATACCGAGATAGGCCGACTGCAACCCGGGGTCGGCCAACAGCTCCGGCCCGCTTCCCGTCATGGTGATCTGGCCCTGCTCGAGCACGCTGGCCCTGCTCGACAGCTCCAGCGCATCTGCCACGTTCTGTTCGACCAGCAAGATGGTGAGGCCAGACGACGCAAGGTTGCTGATGAGGCCGAACATCTGCTCGACCACTATGGGGGCGAGTCCGAGCGACGGCTCGTCGAGCATCAGCACCTTCGGCAGGGCCATCATCCCGCGACCGATCGCACACATCTGCTGCTCGCCGCCGGACAGCGATCCCGCCATCTGCGTTCGACGCTCGGCGAGTCGGGGAAAGAGGTCGTAGATCTCGTCCCTCGTGGCCTTCGACCGCGAGCGTGCGGCCTTATGGAAGGCGCCGAGGCGCAGGTTGTCTTCGACGCTGAGGAATGGAAAGAGCTTGCGCCCCTCCGGCACGAGCGCGACACCGTGGCCGACGACCTTGTGTGCCGCGATGCCCGTGATGTCGACGCCGTCGATGACGATCGACCCCTGGGTCGGTCGCACCACCCCGGCGATCGTGCCGAGCAGGGTCGATTTGCCCGCACCGTTCGCACCCACGACGGACACGATGGCGCCCTTCTCGACGGAGAGGTCGACACCGTGGAGCACCTCGAGATCTCCATAGCCCGAGTGCAGGCCCGTCACTTCGAGGATTCCGCTCACTTCGCCACCTTCCTGTTGCCCAGATACGCCGTGATCACCGCGGGGTCACTGAGCACTTCGGCCGGACTGCCCTGTGAGATCTCGGCCCCGTGGTCGAGCACGACCACGTTCTGGGCGAGCTCGTTGACCACCTTCAGGTTGTGCTCGATCAGGATCACCGAGACGCCAGTCAGGCTCAGCCGGTGGATCATCGCAATCGCGAGGTTGGCCTCCGACGGGTTGAGCCCGGCCATGACCTCGTCGAGCAGCAGGAGCTGGGTGTTCCCGGCAAGGGCACGCGCCACCTCGAGCCGCTTCCGACCCGCGAGGGTGAGATCGCCGGCGTTCGACTTCGCGCGGTCGATGAGCTCGACCCGCTCCAGCACGCGCAGCGCCTGCTGGGCCGCCGCCTCCCTGGTGGGATACGCGTGGAACGCTCCGATCATGACGTTCTCAAGAACGGTCAGCGAACGAATCGGCCGCACGATTTGGAACGTGCGGCCCATCCCCAGCCGCGCCCGCGTGTGCGCAGGTTTGCGGGTGACGTCGGCCCCGTTGAAGACGATGGTACCGGTGGTCGATCCCACGTGGCCGGAGATGATGTTGAACAGGGTCGTCTTGCCGGCTCCGTTCGGGCCGATGATGCCGAGGATCTCACCCCGGCGAGCCGCGATGTTCACATCCGAGACGGCCTTCAGCCCGCCGTACGTCTTGCCGACACTGTGGCACTCGAGAACGAACTCGGATTGAGTGGACTCAGATGTTTGCGCGTTCATCGCTCTTCGCCCTCCTCGACATGACGCGACGCACCAGGCTCGTGAGCCAACCCCAGATTCCCGCGCGGAAGAAGAGGGCGACCAAAATGAGCACGAGGCCGAGGATCGCCTCGGAGACTCCGGCCGGCAGGTTGGAGAACGCACCACGCATGTAGGTCTGAAGCGTCGGCAGCACCAGGCCCCCGATGATCGGACCGACGATGGTGCCCAGGCCGCCGATCAGTGCGCAGAGCGGGATGAACGCACCGATCTGCACGGCGTCGAGGAACGTGGGCGGGTCGAGGAAGCCAAGATACATGACGTAGAGGCCGCCGCCGAGGCCGGTAAGGCCTGCGCTGATGGCGAATCCGAGTGTTTTCACCCAGAGCGCGCTGGCGCCGGCTGCCGAGGCGGCCTCCTGGTCGTCGCGCACGGCAACCAGGTAGAAGCCCAGGCGACCCCGCGACACCACGAGTGACACGGCCACACACACCGCGAGGAACCCAAGGAAAATGAATGCCCAGGCGGGACGGCTGGTGATCGGCTGCTCGTTGAACGGGATCTGCAGGCCGAGAGCGGCGCCGGTCCACGGCATCCAGGTCACCAGCGCCAGCACTACCACCGAGAGCGCCAGCGTGCCGATCGCGAAGAACGGCCCGCGCAGGCGGAACAGCGGCCAGGCCAGAAGGGCGGCGAGGATGGTGGAGAGCACGATCCCGAGCAGGAGTCCCGGCCACGGCGCCCACTTCCAGTTCACCTGAGTGAGGGCCACCGAGTACCCGCCGACGGCGAAAAACACGGCGTGCGCGAGAGAGAACTGCCCGCCGTAGCCGCCGATGATGTTCCAGGCCGACGCGAGGGCCGCGAACAACAGGCCGACGGCTCCGAGGCTCAGGTAGTAGGGCTGGTTGAGCAGAAGTGCGGCGACGCCGCCCAGCACGACCATGCCGATGCCGAATGCGAGCCACGAGAACTTGCCGCTCCGCAGACCGTGCCCGTGCGATGCGGCACTCTCGAGCGCGGGCGCCTCGCTGGTCTCGTCTGAAATGAGCTCTGGATCGGATTTCATCGTTGACCTATTTCTTCTGAGCCGGCCCTGCCGAACAGTCCGGCGGGCCTGATGACGAGAACGGCCAGGAACAGTGTGAACCAGACCGCCTGCTTGAGGGCCGGGTCGAGGAAGTACCCGGAGAGCGCCTCGACGACTCCGACGATGAGGCCGCCGATGAGCGAGCCGCCGATGCTGCCCAGCCCGCCGAGCACGACCACCGCGAACGCGGGCAGCACGAACGAGAACCCGAGCGCCGGGCTCGCCGTGTAGATCGGTGACATCAATGCCCCGGCCATCAGCGCGATGGCGCCGGAGACGCCGAAGGCGACCATGTACAGCACTTTCACATTGATGCCCATGAGGGCAGCGGTGCCGCGATCCTGACTCACCGCACGCACCGCCGCCCCATAGAGCGTCTGCCTGAGGAACACCACCAAGATGATCGTGACCACGATGGCCGCGCCCAGCACGACCAGGCGGGACACACTCACCGACACCCCGAAGAAGTCGAGGGATGCGGAGGACGCCGCCACCCTGACCGCCTTCGGCTCACCGCGCGTGAACGCGAGGAACAGGTTCTGCAGCAGCATCAGCAGACCGAACGTGGCGAACATCTGCATGAGCGGTTCGTCGAGCAGGCGCTGCACGACGAACCTCTGGATAACGAGCCCGACCAGGAACCCGAGGGGGAGAGCGATGAGTACAGCGGTGATGTAGGGGTCGACGCTCCACACCGTCCACGCGAAGTACGCCGTGTACATGCCGAGCACAACCAGCTCACCGTGCGCGAAGTTCACCACACGGACGACGCCGAATACGGCGTTGAGTCCTATGGCGATCAGCGCGTACATCCCGCCGACGAGCACGCCGGAGATGATGATTGTCAGTACTCCCACTTTGTAGTGCCTCTTCCACTCGGGTTCGTGTCGGTTCGCGGACTATTTCAGTTCGAGCTTCTCGCCTGTCTTCACAGCCTTGGTGGGCCACACGGCGGGCAGGGTTCCGTCGGAACGCCACTGCACCGTGGTCAGCTCGATGCGCTGGTTCTGGCCCTGCTGGTCGATCTGGAGTCCCCAGCCGTTGGGCAACCCGCCTAGGGGCACGTCGACTTTGAGCGAGCCGGCCTTGATCGACTGGGTGTCGGTCTTGCCGCCCGCGGCCTTGATGATCTCGAGCACCGCGGTCATGCCGGTGTATGCGGTGGCAGAGACGGTGCCGAGGGGCTCGGAGTTGTACTTGGCCTTGTAGGCCTTGTAGTACTTCGCCATCCCGGGCGCGTATTTCGGGCTCTCGATGAGGCTGGAGTACGCGACCACGAACGTGCCGGTGAGGTCTTTCGCGCCGACGGCCTGGTAGACGGACTGCGCGTCACCGGCTCCCGTGAGCACGATCGCCTGCGGCTTGAAGTTCTGGGCGGCAGCGGTACGCAGCAGCAGCGTGAGGTCGGGGTTGTACCCGGTCAGCAGCCAGACAGCGGGCTTGGCGTTCTTGGCGGCGAGCACGGAGTCGGTGACATCCGTCGCGGCCGAAGCGTGCGAGCCCTGCCCGACCTTCCAGCCGGCGGCCTTGAGCTTCGAAACCTGGGTCTGCTCGACGGCGGTGCCGTACGGGCCGTTCTCCGCGTCGATGTAGACGCTCTTGGAATCGACCTTGCTGCCCAGTCCCTTGATCAGGAAGTCGGCCGAGGCGGAGGCGAAGTCGAACGCGCGGGCGCCGGTGCGGATGTAGGTGTCGAGTCCGCGCTGCGTCAGGCTGTCGGTGATCGCAGAGGTCTCGATCCACGGAACGTTCAGCTTCGCGGCCTCCTGGCTGCCCGCCAACGAGGTCGGCGTCGCGTAAGTGCCGGTGATGATGTTGACATGCTCCTGGCTCACGAGCCGGTCGACCGCGGCGATGGCATCGTTCGCAACGAATCCGTCTGCCGTGACGAGGGTGACAGGGTGGTTACCGACCTTGTTGCCGTTGGCCGTGAGGGCGAGCTGCATGCCGCGCACCTCTTCCTGGCCCTCCGAGCCGTAGGCGCCGCTCAGGGGGGTGACGATGCCGATCTTGATCGGCGAGGAGTCTCCGGAGCCTGAGCCACCACTGGTAGATCCTCCGCTGGGGCTGCCCGAGCTGGCACATGCTGCCAGCACCAGGACACCAGCGGTTGCCAAGGTGATGAGGGGAATTCGCTTGTTCATCTGTGACCTCTTTGTCGTTAACGATGGGGATCCGGCGGGGACCCTTGGTGTATCAACCAAACGATAGGTCATCTCGCGCAAGCGCGCCACCAGTTTCTGTATCGATGCGGTAAATACGGGCCGCTGAGCCCCTAAAAACCGCATCGCGCTCGCTCGGATCGAGGTCGGATGACGCTTTCTTGAACGAATTCCACAGCGTTACGTAGTCGCAGAGACGACCGTCGACGGGAAAATCCGACTCGAACATGCAGCGACCGGGGCCGAAGGAGTCGATGCAGTGCAGGATCTCCGATCGCCAGTATTCGGCGATCGCGTCGGAGTCGACCAGGCCAGCGGAGACCTCGTCGGGGAGGAACCACGGGAATCCGAGGCCCCCGATCTTGATCGCGACATTCGGCATGAGTGCGAGCGCCGAGATGTTCCGCCGCCAGGTGGAGAGCATCTCATCGCGGTGCGTCGCGTAATACCCGATCCCGGCGGGGCCGCCCAGGTGGTCGACGATGATCTGCGTGTTAGGAGCCCGCCGCGCGAGCGTCATCAGCTCGGGCAGCTGGTGAAAGTACATCCACGCGTCGAAGGTCATACCGAGCTCGCCGAGCATTCGTACGCCGTCGACGAACGAGGGCGTCACCAGCAGCCCTGGCGGAGAGAGGCGGGAGGTGTTGGGCACATCGGGATGCGGGTCCCAGGCTGTGGAATGTCGAATCCCGGAGAACCGCCCGCGACCGACCTCGCGGTGCGCCTCGAGCACGGGCCGGACCGCCCGGCCGAGCCGCATGTCTGCGTAGCCGACGATCGCCGCCATCACGCCCGGGGGTGCATCGGCCGCCGCGACGGCCTCGGTCTCGCCGACGGGCCGCAGCTCCTCCGGTCCGTCGACGCGATAGTGGTCGGAGCATTCCGCGTAGACCGACGCGACGATGTTGTGCCCGGCGCGGAGGTCGCCGAGAAGACTGTCGAGCGGATAGTGGGTCGCCAGCGGGTTGCTGAGGTCGTCCCACACATGGTGGTGGGCATCGAGGATCGGCAGCTCCGGCTCGATCGCCTCCTCGGTGTGCGGCTTCATCGGCGAATCCACCAGAGCACGTCCTTTCCGTCGCTTCGTGGTCGCGACTTCCAGCAGTTTTGCATTCACAACCGCATCAATCAACCGTATGGTTGGTTTAACAGTGCAAACATTGGTTGTGACACAGGGAGGTGCACATGGACCAGGCAGAACAGCGGCCCGTGCCGGGCTGGAGCCGCGCGCGGGGGCTCAGCAAGGTCGGAGCAGGGCCACAGAGCGACGGGGATGCCGCAATGGACCGCGTGCTGATCA
>JAODMH010000077.1 GCA_025465035.1 Microbacteriaceae bacterium
GCCAACCGATCGGGAAACGGATTCTTTAGTGCAGGTCATCAGCTACAACCTCCGGAAGAACCGCGCCAGCAGTGAACTCGTCGCGCTGACCGAGAGTTTCGAGCCCGATGTGCTGTGTCTTCAGGAGTGCGACACGACAGCATTGCCGGTCGAGGTCGGCGCGCTGCGCCTGGCCGATTCGACGCTGCGCAACCGACTCGGTCTCGCCCTCTACTACCGCGAGGACCGCTTCACCGCGGTGAAGACCCAGGCCTTCGAGCTCAAAAAATCGCTGCACGACAGGCTGCTCAGGCCCGCCCATGAACGCCTGATCGGTACGCGCCTTATGGAGACGGGCGTTCAGCGCGAACTGGTGGTCGCGTCGTTCCATGCGGCACCCCTTACCGCACTGAATTCGCTACGTCGCCACCAGATCGCGGCCGCGCACGAGCAGCTGCGTGCCCTCGGTCCCGGACTTCCGACTCTGATGGTCGGCGACTACAACTACCCACTCTTCAAGCAGAACCTGAACGAACGGATGCTGGAGTCCGGCTACGACCTGACCCTCAGCGACAGCAACACGTACACGAGGTACAAGTTCTTTCGCGGACACTTCGACCTCGCGACCTCTATTGGTCTGACCATCGACAGCATCAAGACTCTGCCGCGCGGTACCTCGGATCACCTGCCGATCCTCGTCACGACGTCATATAGCGATGCGAATTGAGGCCGCAGCGATTACTCGCCGGTGACGGATCACCGGCGGCTCGATAATCTTGAGACATGTGCCGGAACATCCACACCCTCCACAATTTCGAACCCGCCGCAACGGACGACGAGGTGCACGCCGCAGCGCTGCAGTTCGTGCGCAAGATCAGCGGATCGACCAAGCCATCGAAGGCCAACACCGAGGCGTTCGATCGAGCTGTCGAGGAGATCGCGCACATCTCGCGACATCTCCTCGAAGACCTCGTCAGCACCGCTCCTCCTAAAAGCCGAGAGGTCGAGGCCGAGAAGGCGAAAGCGCGCTCCGCGAAGCGGTTCGCCGCGGCGTGACAGTGTGTGCCTTGCGAGCCGCACTCCGCGAGTAGCTCCGGTCGCTCCGTGCGGGCTCGACTCGAGCGTTACCGGGTGTCGAGACCCTCGACAACGTACGACAGCTACCTCACGGAGTTGGGCGCCGCAGCTTAGCGTCAGGCCGTGGCACGGTAGTGGAGGTGAACCACGCCGTTGTCGAAGTGTCGTTCGTCCAGGAGTTCGAGATCCAGGCGGACCCCCGCGGGAAGGAAACGCGTGCCGCCTCCGACCGCAATCGGCGTGAGGAACAGATGGTACTCGTCGACCAGCCCGGCCTCGATCGCCTGGGCGGCGAGGTGGGGGCCTCCCACGCTGATGTCCCGTTTCTCCGTCGCTTTCAACCGCCGGATCGCTTCTGCGTCGAAGCCTCGCTCGAGCCGCGTCCTGACGCTGGAAACCTCCTCGAGGGTCGTCGAATACACGATCTTGTCGGCCGCCTGCCAGATCTCCGCGAAGTCCCGACTGTTGGGTGTCCACCAGGCTGGCGGCTCGGCAAGCGTTGTCACAGTCTCCCAGCCGACCATCACCTCGTAGATCCGACGGCCATAGAGGTACGTGCCGATGGGTCGCTCGAGTTCGTTGACGAGCCCGAGCACCTCCTCGTCTGGCGCACTCCAGTCGAAGTCGCCGTTCTCGTCGGCCGTGTAGCCGTCGAGTGAGGTGATTCCCGAGTAAATCAGTTTCGCCATGGTGAGCCCCTCATTCGCCGATCAGCGCGTCAGCAACCCTGCCCGCTCTGGATGTTTCTCGAACCACTCACCCACATACCAGCACATCGGCACAATGCGCACGTCTCCGGATGCCTCGACGTCATTCACCGCGAACTCGACGACTTCGGCGGCGTAACCGTGTCCGCGCCGATGTGGCGCGGTGTAGGTGTGGGTGAAAGAGATCGACTTACCGAGCACGACGTAGTCGACGACGGCCACGAGCTCGCCGTCGATGCGGAGAACGTAGCGTCGGGCGTCCGGTTCATGGCTGAATTCGCTGCTCACCGATTCAGCCTACGTCGAGCGATTCGCCGGTGGGATCTTCCGCGGATTCATCGACCAGCTGGGCGCCGCCGACGGGCAGACCCGCCCACGACACGAGCGTCCAGCCGCCCTCCGGGGACCCTGTCAGCTCGACGACGCCCGTGTTGTCGAGTTCGTGCGACCCGGCGAACGCTGGAGGCACATTTTGCGCGCGACCCGCAGTCCAGACCCGGATCGCCGCGCCATGGCTGAATACGACCGCCGCGCCGGCAGTGGATGCAATGGTCTCGACATCGGCGTCGAAACGCCGGAAGAAGGCATGGCCGTCTGCGGCGCCCGGCATTGTGACGTCGAGATTGCCTAGCCCCCAGGCAAACGCCGTCTCGAGATAGCTGCGAATGGATGCCCGATCACTATGCCCCTCGAGGGAGCCGGCCTCGATCTCGTGCAGCCCGCTCATCACCCGCACTTCTAAATCGCGATCGGCCGCGAGCGGGTGAGCCGTCAGCTGCGTGCGCACGAGCGTCGACGCGAAGATGGCGTCGATCGGCTCGCTGCGGAGGGCATCCGGAATCATGGCGGCCTGCCGAACACCGAGTTCGGTGAGCCCGGGGCCCGGATGCGCGGTCTCGATCACGCCGCGGACGTTGGCCGGGGTCTGGGCGTGACGAATCAAAAGGAGTCGCATGTCGCTTCCAGCATAGGCATCATGG
>JAODMH010000088.1 GCA_025465035.1 Microbacteriaceae bacterium
GATCTGGCCGCCGCCATCGCAGCCCAGCGCGGGCAGGGCGAAGAGGTCCTGCTCGCCATGACCGGTCGCACTTCCCTCCCGGAGGGCTTCAGCGTGGTCTGATCGCAGGATGTGCCCGGCGTCAGCCGAGCAGGTCGTGCCGCACGAGGATCGCCTCGCGATCCGGACCGACTCCGATGGCGGAGATCCGCGAACCGCTCATGGCCTCGAGCGCGAGCACGTAATCTTGCGCCGCCTGCGGAAGATCATCGAAGGCACGGACCCCGGTGATGTCCTCCGACCAGCCGGGGAACTCCTCGTAGATCGGCACCGCGTGGTGGAAGTCGGATTGGGAGACCGGAACCTCGTCGACCCGTACGCCGTCGACCTCGTAGGCGACGCAGACCGGAATCGTCGTGAGGCCGGTCAAGACGTCGAGCTTGGTCAGCACGAAGTCGGTGACACCGTTGATGCGCGCCGAGTAGCGCGCGACCGGGGCGTCGTACCAGCCGGTGCGGCGCGGACGCCCGGTGGTCGTGCCGAACTCGAAACCCTTCGAACGCAGGAACTCACCGGATTCGTCAAACAGTTCCGTCGGGAACGGGCCGGCGCCGACGCGGGTCGTGTAGGCCTTCACCACCGCGATCACCCGGTCGATCCGGTTGGGTGCGACGCCGGATCCGGTGGCGGCACCGCCGCTCGTGGCGTTGGATGACGTCACGAACGGATACGTGCCGTGGTCGACATCCAGCATCGTGGCCTGACCACCCTCGAACAGCACCGTCTTGCCGGCCTCGAGGGCCCGATTGAGAACCAGTCCGGTGTCGGCGACCATCGGACGCAGGCGCTCGGCAAAGGAGAGCAGGTCGTTCACCACCTCGTCGACACCGATGGCGCGACGGTTGTAGATCTTCACCAGCAGGTGATTCTTCTGGTCGAGGGCACCCTCGACCTTCTGGCGCAGAATATTCTCATCGAAGATGTCCTGGATGCGGATGCCGACCCGGTTGATCTTGTCCGCGTACGCCGGCCCGATGCCTCGTCCGGTGGTGCCGATCTGCCGCTTGCCGAGGAAACGCTCCGTCACCTTGTCGAGGGTCCGATGGTACTGCGTGATGACATGGGCGTTCGCGCTCACCAGGAGCTTCGAGACATCCACCCCCCTGGCACTCAGGGCCTCGAGCTCGTGGAACAGCACTTCGATGTCCACGACGACACCGTTGGCGATCACGGGCACGACACCGTCGGTCAGGATGCCTGACGGTAGGAGGTGCAGGGCGTACTTCTCGTCGCCGACCACCACGGTGTGGCCCGCGTTGTTTCCGCCGTTGAACTTGACGACATAGTCGACCCGGCTGCCGAGAAGATCGGTCGCCTTGCCCTTACCTTCGTCGCCCCACTGGGCACCGATCAGAACGATAGCGGGCATGGAGGGATCCCTTCGATTGGGTGGGGATTACACCCCATTCTATCCGTCCGGGAAAGGGTTCCGCGTGGGCGACCGACGCGCAGCGGACCCGTCCGGCTGGGGTGTTCCCGTTGTGCAGGACGCGTCCTGCACAACGGGAATGCATGGCGGGAACGCACGACAGGCGTGCCCGCTCCGCGAAGCGCTAGAAACTCTCGTGCTGTGTGATCCAGGCGTGCATGGCCACGGCGGCCGCGGCGGAAGCGTTGATCGACCGCGTCGACCCGAACTGGCTGATCTCCACCACGGCATCCGAAGCGGCGATGGCCTTCGCGCTGAGGCCTGGCCCCTCCTGGCCGAACAACAGCACACATGCCTCGGGGAAGTCGAAGGTCTCGATGAGCACCGACCCGGGCACGTTGTCGATCGCGATGATCGGGAGCCCGGCATCCGCCGCCCACTCGGCGAAGCTCGCCACGTCCGCGTGGTACCGCACGTGCTGGTAGCGATCGGTGACCATGGCGCCGCGCTTATTCCAGCGCTTGCGCCCGATGATGTGGACGGTGTCTGCGGCGAAAGCGTTGGCGCTGCGCACGATCGAGCCGATGTTCATGTCGTGCTGCCAGTTCTCGATGGCGACGTGGAACGGATGTCGGTGCTGGTCCAGGTCGGCGACGATCGCGTCCATGCGCCAGTACCGATACCGATCGATGACGTTGCGCGAATCGCCCTTGGCCAGCAGATCCGGATCGTAGAACTCCTCAGCAGGCGGCGCGCCCTTCCACGGACCGACGCCCTGGGTCGTGAGTTCTACGCTCGGGTCTGGGGTGTCATCTGCCACGTTCCGAGGCTAACGCGCCGGCGTCAGTGTCCCAGCAGCGCCGCGACCACCACGAGCACGGGAATGGATCCGATGGTGGTGATCAGAACGGCATCCCTCGCGATGATCTCGCCGCGCTGGTATCGCTGAGCGTAGTTGAAGACGTTCTGCGCCGACGGAAGTGCAGCGAGCGCGACGACGACGAAGAGGTGCAACCCGCTCAACTCGAATGCGAAGCGGCCGATCAGCCAGGCGATCACGGGCATGAAGACCAGTTTGATCGTGCTGGCGAGCAGCACATCCCGCCGACCGCTGCCGGGCTGCAGCAGTTTATGGCCGTGCAGCGACATGCCGAACGCCAGCAGCACAACGGGAACGGCCGCACCACCGAGCAGCTCGAATGGCTGCAGCACCGGCGCGGGAAGGTGCACATGGGTCAGGGCCAGGATCACACCGAGCGCGGACCCGATGATGAGCGGATTCGTGATCGGCTTCAGGATGATGCGACCGATCGAGACCGAACCGGTGGTCGTCACGTCGAGAATCGTCAGGGCGATCGGCGTGAACACGAGCAGCTGCAGCAGCACGATCGGCGCGGAGTAGGCCGCGCTGCCGAGGACATACACCGCGACGGGGATGCCGATGTTATTGGCGTTGACGTATCCGGACGCCAGCGAACCGACCACGATTTCCGGCGTCGGCCGGTGCCAGACGAATCGAGCGATTGTCAGGTAGATCGCGAAACAGGCGACCGCCGCGATCAGGGACACCAGCATGAGCGATGAGAACAGCTCGGCCACCTTGGCCGATTCGAGCACCGTGAAGAGGAGGCACGGCGAGAGCACGAAGAACACGATCCGGTTCAGCACGAAACCGGCGCCCGGTCCGAGGATTCCGAGCCGACCGACGAGATAACCGATGCCGATGATGAACGCGATTATCGCGAATCCGATCAGCACCCCGGTCACTTTCGCGTCACTCCCCCGCTCAATTCCAGCGTAGCGCCGCAATCTCCGCGTAATTCCCGCCCGGTACCATGGGCGCATGAGCAACCGCGGCGAGATCGAATGCTGGCTGACCGACATGGATGGCGTGCTCGTGCACGAGAATCACCCACTGCCAGGCGCCGCGGAACTGCTGCAGCAGTGGCGCGACCAGGGCAAGCCATACCTCGTGCTCACCAACAACTCGATCTTCACCCCTCGTGACCTGAGCGCTCGGCTCAAGGCGTCTGGCCTGGATGTGCCAGAGGACGCCATCTGGACCTCCGCCCTCGCAACCGCAGACTTCCTCGCGTCGCAGATGCCCGGCGGCTCGGCGTTCGTCATCGGCGAGGCCGGCATTACGACTGCGCTGCATGAGGCGGGCTTCATCATGACCGACACGAACCCCGACTATGTGGTCGTCGGCGAGACTCGCAACTACTCATTCGAGGCGATCACTCGCGCCATCCGGCTCATCGGCGACGGAGCCCGCTTCATCGTCACGAATCCGGATGCCACGGGCCCGAGCGCGGAAGGCCCGATGCCCGCAACGGGTGCTGTCGCCGCACTGATAACGAAGGCGACCGGCAAGGAACCATACGTCGTCGGCAAGCCGAATCCGATGATGTTCCGCTCGGCAATGAACAAGATCGGCGCCCACTCCGAGAACACCGGCATGATTGGTGACCGGATGGATACCGACATCGTCGCCGGCATCGAGGCCGGCCTGCACACCATCCTCGTGCTCACCGGGATCAGCGACCAGGCGGAGATCGAGCGCTACCCGTTCCGCCCCGACGAGATCCTGAACGGGGTCTCAGATCTGCTCGAGACGGAACCCATCGAGTCCGACGACTAACCCGCAGGGTGCGAAGTCGCGACGCTGCCCGTGATGGGACCGGCGGATGAACGGCTCACGAAGCAGAAATAGTCGTGGTAGCCGTCGGCCCACTCCTTCTCGGTCACCGGATAGGTGGCCTGGAACTGGATGTCGCTGTACGCTCCCGCCGTGGGGAGGTCGATAACGCCCGGTGCGGTGCACAGCAGGTTGATCTGCGCCTGCAGTGCGGGCATGCCGGGGTAGGGGTTGGGCGTCGCCGTCGCGCCGGCCGCGGGAGCAGCGTCCGGGAATCTGCCCCGGAACACCATCTGGGCCGCATGCGGAGTGGTGCAATCCACAACGGTGAACTTCTCCGCCCACGGCGAGGGGAAGGGGTCGAGGCATTCACCACCGAGCAGCGCGTTCCACTTGTGCTCTCCCACTGGTACCGGCCCAACAGCGGGCGGAGTCGATGTCGCCGCGACGGATGGCGTCGGACTCGGCGAGTTCGAGGTCGCGACCGCCGGGGCGGCCCCGAGCAGGTCTGGAAGTTTCGTGCCGAGCAGGAAGAGCACGACGAGCAGGAGGATGGCCACGATTCCGCCCCCTATCCAGAGCGCGATCTTCTGGCTTCTGGGCAGCGGACCGCTCGCGGCGCGGGGTGGCTTGGCTGACCTCGCCGCGTCGGCGTCATCCTTCGCCACGAACGGAATCGCGCCGATAAGCGGCTCGCCGTCATAGTCCTTGAACTGCTTCTCGCCAAACAGGGAATCGATGGTGGATGCCGGTTCGGCCGGCCGCACGACCGTGGCGTCACCGGCACTGAGGAGTTCGGTGGCCGGCGATTCGACGGGCGCCGCCGTCGACGGCGGCGCGGGCTCCGCCAGGGGAAAGACCAGCGGCGGTCGCGGCGACTCGGCGGGATTGGAGGCGGGGCTATCGACACCCGGCTTGAGTCCCCAGCTGAAATGTGGCGAAGCGGATGCGGATGGCGCCTCCAGCGGGTTATTCAGTGTCGGCGGCTCGGGAAACGCGGGCTTCGGCTCCTCGGCCGCGTCGCCGACACCGAACTGCTTGGAGAGCCAGTCGCCAGGGTCGACTTCGTCGTCGCCCTTCCCCGATTCGTCCTTATCGTCGGTCACGTGGCCAGTCCGAGGTCGGCGAGACCGATCGCCGCGTAGTAGGGGTAGCCGGCGGCCTCGATCACCTCGCGGGCGCCGGTGTCGCGATCCACGACGACGGCGACGGCCACGATCTCCGCTCCGACCTTCTTGAGCGCCTCGATGGCAGCGAGCGGCGAACCGCCCGTTGTCGAGGTGTCCTCGATCACGATCACGCGCTTCCCCTCGAGTTCCGGGCCCTCGACCTGTCGGCCGCGGCCGTGGTCCTTCGGCTCCTTACGGACGACGAAAGCGTCGTAGCTGAGGCCGCGGGCCGCCCCCTGGTGCAGGATCGCCGCGGCGATCGGGTCGGCGCCCATGGTCATCCCGCCGACGGCCACGACATCCGGCACCTCGGCGATGAGGTCGAGCATGACCTGGCCGATGAGCGGGGCGACGCGGTGGTCGAGGCTGACCTTCCGCAGGTCTACGTAGTAGGTGGCTTTCTTACCGCTCGTGAGAATGAAATCGCCGTGGAAAACAGCGTCGGCGGAGATGTAGTCGATGAGTTGCTGGCGAGCGTCGGTCACGCGCCCGATTCTATGGGAGGGTGCGTGCCGACGCTCGGCCTTACTGCGGCTTTCGCGCAATCCGTTGCTCGCGGACGCGTCGGACGAAATAGACGGCCGCGATGACGGCGGTCGCACTAGCGAAGCAGAACATCGCCAAACGGAATCCGTTCCCGAGGCCGCCGGCTACCCCTACTTCGCCGCGATCTCGCTCGACGACCTCGGGCTGCGGTCGTGACGACGCACGGAATGGCCGCGTGAGCGACGAGAAAGACGCCGACCCGAGCGACTGGTTGGCGAAGCAGTTCCGCGACACCGGCGAGGTCGAGCCGGCCGCAGCCGAGGTGCCGCCGACGCCGGACCCTCTGCTCCCGGGCATCCCCGCTCCCGAGCAACTTCCACCGTCTACCGCGAAGCCGTTCGACTGGGGCTTCGG
>JAODMH010000062.1 GCA_025465035.1 Microbacteriaceae bacterium
CTGCTTGTGTTGAGCGGGTACGTTTCGCAAACCTTAGGAATCTGGATGCTGGCGATCGGCGTGATGCGGTATGCCTTCGTCGCCGCCGGATGGATCTTTCCCTGGCTTCGTCGGCAGCTCCCATTCCGCTATTGGCGCAAGGTGGTGACGGCTGTGCAAGGCATAGCATTGACGATCGCTGGGATAGGGTTGCTCCCCGTGCTCGACGTTCTGCTCGTCGCGATTGCGCTGGCGCTGCTCGTCGAATCCTTTGGCCGTGACGTGATCTGGTTGGCCTGGCGGAGAGAGCCCGAATCGCTGCCAGGAGGTCTGCCTTTTTATAGCCCGCACCGGGATTCGTAGTGACACGCGCATAGCGCACGGCGCCGGTCTAGTCGATGAGCACCCCGCCAGGCTGTTGCATGGTCCCGAACACCTAGCGAAAAAGCCCGCCCTCGGCGCGCGCGGTTCCGTGGTGGGGTGGACGCGCGATCATGCCGCCCGCCGCGTGCGGAGCGCGACAGTCGAGGTGACGGCGAGCACCACGACGCCGATCGCCTCGATCACGACCGTCTGTGGCACGAGGGTGAAGCTCCACGTCTCGGTAATGCCGAATAGTCCGACTGACAGCGCAAGCACGAGCGCGAGAAGGCTCGCGATGATGAACAGCAGACTAAGGACTGCAGCGAGCTTCAGGATCCTGCCGTGCACTGTGAGCATCCCGATCGCCAGAACGATGGCCGCGATGGCGTTGAGAATGAAGAGCACGCCGAGCACGCCCCCGACGCCGTCGAAGACTAGGAATAGATGAATCCCGCCGATCGCAAAAAGGACGATCGCACTGAGGATTCGCATGATCCTGAGAGGGCCTTGGCCGCTTTCAGCCATGTGCACACCTGCTTCCGATTAGAGCCTCCATCGGTGAAGACCTCATTAAGGAAACGAGCGAGTCGTGGAAAAAGTTCAATCGGTCCGAGAACAGGCAGGGGTGAGGGATGCGCGGATCCCATAGAAGGGATCGGAAACCTACTGCTGCCACGCAAGTCGCGATTTGCTTGAGACGGGTCTTGAATTGAGCGCGAACTGACAAACGCAACCGCTCGGTGAGGCGACGCCCTCTGATGTGTATTATTGATAACGAATCTCATTACTGTTATCAACCTCGCCGGGAAGCACACTATGCGCGTGAAATCCACTTCCATCGTCCTGCTCGTCGTCGCCTCGCTGGCGCTCGCCGGGTGCTCATCGGGTGGCGGTGCGACATCGAGTGGCGGTCCCATCCGGATCGTCGCATCCACGAACGTCTACGGCGACATCGCCTCGAAAATCGGGGGCAGCCTGGTGAAGGTCGATTCGATCATCAGCGACCCCTCACAGGATCCGCACTCCTACCAGGCCGACGCCCAGGTGCAGCTCGCCCTCTCCCAGGCGCAGATCGTGATCGAGAACGGCGGCGGATATGACGACTTCGTCGATACCCTGCTCAAGGGTGCGAACAACCAGAAGGCGGTCGTGCTCACCGCGGCCAACATCTCCGGATACGACCAAAAGCCCTCCAGCGGCCAGTTCAACGAGCACCTCTGGTATGACTTCCCGACGATGAAGAAGGTGGTCGACAGGATCGTGGCCAGCCTCACCACGATCGACGCCTCCGGCACCGCGACCTTCACCGCCAACGCGAAGAAGTTCACCGACTCTCTCGCCACCCTCCAGGGCGACGAAGCCGCCATCAAGGCGAGCTTCCATGGCGACGGTGTCGCGATCACCGAGGCCGTTCCGCTCTACCTGCTCGACGCGTGCGGCCTCGTCAACAAGACCCCGGCGAAATTCAGCGAGGCCATCGAAGCCGGGACGGATGTCTCCCCCGTCGCCCTCAAGGACACTCTCGCGCTCTTCAGCAACCGTTCGGTGAAGCTTCTTGCCTACAATGAACAGACCAGCGGACCGCAGACGCAGCAGGTGCTCGCCGCGGCGAAGAGCGCGGGAGTCGCTGTCGTTCCGGTCAGGGAAACCCTCCCGAGCGGCAAGGACTATCTCGGCTGGATGACCGACACGCTCACCGCGGTGAAGGCCGCACTCGGCTAAGCGCGTGACTCTCATCACTACAGACAAGGATCTCGTGACCACCGATACCGGATCCCCCGTCCTGAGCCTGCGCTCGGCCACCCTCTCCTTCGGCGACCGCGAACTCTGGCGCAACCTCAACCTGGACGTGCGGCCGGGTGAATTCCTCGCCGTTCTCGGACCCAACGGCACGGGCAAGACCAGCCTGCTCAAGACGATTCTCGGGCAGCAGAGACTGACCTCGGGGTCGGTAGAGTTCCTCGGACAGCCGGTGGGTCGCGGCAGCAAGAAGATCGGCTACATCCCGCAACAGAAGCTGCTCGAACAGGGAACGCCGTTGCGGGCCCGTGACCTCGTCACCTTCGGGGTCAACGGCAACCGCTGGGGGCTTCCGGTTTCGTCGAAGGCCGTGCGTAAGCGGGTGGACGGCATCCTCGAGTCCGTCGGCGCCACCGAGTACGCGAATGTCCCGGTGTCGATGCTCTCCGGCGGAGAGCAGCAGCGCATCAGGGTCGGCCAGTCGATCGCGGGCGACCCGCGGCTGCTGCTCTGCGACGAACCGCTGCTCTCGCTCGACCTGCACCACCAGCGGCAGGTCAGCGAGCTCATCGACGAGCAGCGCAAGGCACTCGGCACCGCGGTCGTCTTCGTGACCCACGACGTCAACCCCATCCTCGGCATGGTCGATCGTGTGCTGTACCTGGCCGGTGGACACTTTCGCGTGGGGACGCCGGATGAGGTGCTCCGCTCGGAAGTGCTGTCCTACATGTACGACACCCCTGTCGAGGTCATCCGCAGCCGTGGCCGCATCGTCGTGCTCGGGGCGCCGGAAGGCTACGGCGTGCACGACCACCTCGAACACCACGTGATGTCCGGAGGCGGCAAGTGAGTCAGGACCTCTGGAATCAGATCTTCGGCTTCGCCAACTACGGCGAGCTGCTCGCGCTCGTGAAGAACTCGATCATCGCCGGTGCGATCCTCGGGATCGTCGGTGGGCTCATCGGCCCGTTCGTCATGACTCGCGACCTCGCGTTCGCCGTGCACGGCGTCAGTGAACTGAGTTTCGCCGGGGCATCCGCCGCTCTGCTGTTCGGGGTCGATGTCGTCGCCGGCTCGATCGGCGGTTCGCTGATCGCCGCGCTGCTCATCGGCATCCTCGGCACCAGAGCCAGGGAGCGCAACTCGATCATCGCGGTGCTCATGCCCTTTGGTCTGGGGCTCGGCATCCTCTTCATCGCTCTCTACAAGGGACGAAGCGCCAACAAGTTCGGCCTGCTGACCGGCCAGATCGTCTCGGTCGACAATCCGCAGCTGCTCATGCTGATCGTGATCTCGATAGTCGTGATCATCGCGCTGTTCTTCGTCTGGCGTCCGCTGAGCTTTGCAAGCGTCGATGCCGACGTGGCCAGGGCGAAGGGCCTGCCCGTCACGACGATCTCGATCGTCTTCATGATCCTGCTCGGCCTCGCGACGGCGGTATCGATCCAGATCGTCGGTGCGCTGCTCGTGCTGTCTCTGCTCGTCACTCCCGCCGCCGCCGCCATGCGTGTCACCGCCTCGCCCTTCCTCACCCCGCTGCTCAGTGTGATCTTCGCCGTGACCTCCGTCGTCGGCGGTATCCTGCTTGCGCTCGGCGGCGGGCTGCCGATCAGCCCGTACGTGACGACGATCTCCTTCCTGATCTACATCGTGTGCCGGATCGTCGGGGCCAGAAGAGGACGACGAGGTAATAACGGTCGGCAGCTATCCGTGCCTCGACCCAAAGTTAGAATCGAGGCATGAGGCGCAGCGTCTGCGCGGTGGAGCTATGAAGCGGAATACCTGGCAAAGAGAAGCGGTCCGAGAGGCCCTCGGAAGCAATGAGGGGTTCGTGAGTGCGCAGAGCCTGCACTCCACTCTGCGCGACACCGGTTCGCCGATCGGCCTCGCAACGGTCTATCGCGCGCTCGCCGACCTCGCGGTTGAGGGTGAAGCCGATTCTCTGCAGTCGCTCGAGGGCGAGAGCCTCTACCGGGCCTGCACGCAGGGTCAGCATCACCATCACCTCATCTGCCGCAACTGTGGTCTCACCGTGGAGATCGAGGCGGATGCCGTCGAACTGTGGGCCCAGTCCGTCGCGTCGGAGCATGGCTTCACCCAGGCGAACCACGTCGTCGACGTGTTCGGACTCTGCGCGGAATGCACTGTCCAGACCCGATTGGCCCGCTGAGATCCGGTTATCCGGAAGGACGGCCGCGCCGGACCAGATTGCTTCTTTGTCGGCGATTCCGTAGTATGGGACGCTGCTGGGCGCGTTCTGCGCTCATGCCTGTGCACAAATCCACTCGCAAGTTCCGTGGATGGTGTGTGCCGACAAGAGACCTTGGGTAGAGAACGTACTTCTCTACGGTAGTGATGGAGGAAACCATGGCCGCAGTGTGCCAGGTGACTGGAGCCGTTCCCGGCTTCGGGCACAACATTTCGCACTCGCACCGTCGCACCAAGCGACGTTTCGACCCGAACGTGCAGAAGAAGACGTACTACGTACCGTCGCTTCGCCGTAACGTCACGCTCACGCTGAGCGCAAAGGGCATCAAGGTCATCGATGCTCGCGGCATCGAGTCCGTGGTCAAGGACATCCTGGGCCGTGGGGAGAAGATCTAATGGCTAAGCAGCAGGATGTTCGGCCCATCATCAAGCTCCGCTCCACCGCGGGCACCGGTTACACCTACGTGACCAAGAAGAACCGTCGTAACGACCCAGACCGTCTCGTGCTCAAGAAGTACGATCCCATCGTGCGTAAGCACGTCGAATTCCGCGAGGAGCGCTAAGCATGGCGAAGAAGAGCAAGATCGCTGCCAACGAGCAGCGCAAGATCGTGGTTGC
>JAODMH010000095.1 GCA_025465035.1 Microbacteriaceae bacterium
ATCCCGTAAAGGATGCCGGGACGCAAAGGGACACCATCCACGTCCACCGGAAGGACGCATGGTCCCATTGCCGAGACGCCGACGCCGAGGATCTGCTCGGGCAGCACGCTCGACTCGACCAGGAGCCGCTCGACTATGGTGCAGAAATCGGCGAACCAGACGCTGTCGGCGTCCTGCTCGAAATAGCCCGGCCGTGGCATCTGCACGGCGTGGCCCACGGATGCCTCGGCAACAACGAGCCCGGAGGAATCAACGAGAACTCCCTTTGTCGATGACGTGCCGATGTCGACGCCCAGTGTGAAGCCGTCTCGCCTGCTCTCGTCCACCGTGGAACTCCTAGAATCCGAAGACGCCGTGCTCGAGCACGGTTCGTCCGTCGATCAACACAGCGCCCTCTGTCCTCAAGTCCTTGACGATGTCCCAGTGCAGGGCGGAGATGTTGGTCCCGCCGCACTCCGGATAGGCCCGCCCGAGCGCGATGTGCACCGTTCCCGCGATCTTTTCATCGATGAGGATGTCGTTGAAGAACCGATCGATGTGAGGGTTCGTCCCGATGCCGAATTCTCCGATCGCCGTGGCGCCCTTGTCAGTCGCCAGCACGGTGCGGAGGAACTCCTGGTTGGTGTGCGATGTGGCTTCCACGAGAGCGCCGTGGTCCCAACGGAGACGCACACCCTCTATCAGCCTGCCACCGAACACCGCGGGGTTCTCGAATTCAATGACTCCGTCGACGGTCTCGGTAACTGGAGCGGTCATCAGTTCGCCGTCGGGTATGTTGATGCCTCCTGCTGCCACGACCCAGGTGCGACCCTCGATAGAGAAACGGAGATCCGTGCCCCGTCCGAGGAGTTGCACGGAGCGCGCGCCTTCGATGTTGTCCGCCCACCCCTGCCACTCCAGCCGAGCGGCATCGGCATCGAGCAGGGCGGCGTTGAAGAACATCTCGGTGACCTCGGCCAGGGTCGCGCCAGCCTGGTCGGCGAAGTCCTGGTTGGGCACCCGCACCAGCGTCCAGCGGGTGTTCTTCCACCGTCGCGACGAGATTACCCCCTGTGCCGTCTGGTTGGCCGCCAGCCTCTCGGTGGAGATGTCGGCATGGATGTCTAGCCGGAAGCCACCACGCAGTGCGATGTATACATCTGCCCATTCCATCCCGTACGACTCGATCTCCGGCACCCAGGACAGCTGTTCTGGTGTGCCGAACGCCAACACCGATTCGCGCAGAGTCTCCGAGAGAAACTGCACCTGGGGAAAGGCTCCGGCGCGGATGCACGCCTCGTAGACCCCGCGGGCCAGAGGAAACGAATCCACCTCGCCCATGGCGATCATGACGCGTTCGCCCGGGCGCACCTGGGTTGCCTGGTCGACGAGTAGTCGGCCGACGTCATACCAGCGCGGGTCTTCCGCGACGGAACCTCTCGCCATCAGACGGTAGCCATGCGCGCGAGCTTGGCGTTGTCGGTGAGTTCACGCACCCGAGACTCGTCTACTTCGTTCCAGATGTAACCGTCGCGCTTGAACGCGGTGCCAATCACGGCGCCATCGGCGATGGCGAGCTGAGAGGCGACACTGGCCGCGGTCACCCCGGTGTTCGCAAAGACGGGAGTGTCCGGAACAGCATCCTTCACCACGCGGAGGGTCTCGGCACTGGTCTCGGCTCCCGCCGTCAGACCGGAAACGCACAGGGCGTCAGGGCTCGCGTTGAAGACGGTCGACCTCGCGATGGATGAGATCTCCCGCTGCCCGACATACACGGCGGACTCTGGAACAATGTTGTAGAACAGCCGAACACCCTGTCCGTCGACGGCGCGGCGATGCCTGGCGACCTCACCGCTGTTGGTGTTCCACAGCCCGTAGTCGCTCGCATAGACGCCGGAGAAGATCTCGCGTACGAATTTTGCGCCGGTACCGACGGCAAGGTCGATCGAGGCGGTCGGATCCCAGAGCACGTTCACGCCGAAAGGCACCGTGACCTCTGGCAGCAGCTCACCGATGATCCGAGCCATGGTTATCGCGGTGATCGGCTCGGTCTTCAGCAGATACGGCAGGCTTGCCTCGTTCGAGAACATGACCGCATCGACTCCGCCGTCCTGGAGCGCGCGCAGGTCGCTGCGAGCGGCATCGAGAATGGCATCGACTCCTGCGACGGAGTCGTAGCCGGGGTCGCCAGGCAGTGCGCGAAAGTGGCACATTGCGATAACGGGCTTCGAGACTCCGAAGACATCAGTGATCCAGTTCATTTTCTCTCCTACTTGCTCGTGTTGATTTGTGGTGCTGCGATGAAATTCGGGGGTCACGCGGGTCGATCCGTCGCCAACGTCATGGCGTCACGGCTCCGTCGGTGGTGACGATGTTTACCCCGGCCGCGGTGAGCGCAGCGAGAAGCGCGCCATCGGGTGCGCGATCGGTCACCAACGTGGTGATCGCTTCGAGGCCGGCGATCCTAGCGAAGGCGATCTGATCGAATTTGCGGGAATCAGCGACGACCAGGACCTCTTACGCCGAACGGATCATCGCCTGCTTCACGAGGACGTCGTCCCAGTTGTATTCGGAGATTCCGAACGAGGCATCGAGGCCTCCCACGCCGAGAATCAGCCGATCGACTGACAGCTGGCTGAAGGCGTGCCTGGCCAGATCCCCCGTCAGTGACGCCTCCCCCGGCCGCACAATGCCGCCAGCGAGAATGAGCCGAATCTCCGGTTCGTCCACCAGCGCCTCGGCGATGCGGAGCCCAGGGGTAATGATCGTAAGATTTCGTCGATTCTTGAGTCCGTGGGCGACCGCTAAACAGGTCGAACCGGCATCGAGGGCAACGCTGTCGCCTTCCGCGATGAGATTGGCGGCGAGCCTGCCGATCTGCCGTTTGATGTCTGCCCGCTCCTCGGTGCGGCGCATGTACGGCGGTTCGTAGCTCCGACCCTGGCCAGCGACTGCGCCTCCGTGCACCCGCCGGGCGAGGGAAGCCCGCTCGAGCTCGAGCAGATCTCGCCGGATCGTCATGGGCGAGACCTCGAACCGGTCTGCGAGCTGGACGACGGTCACCGAACCGACATCTTCGAGGTCTTGCAGGATCTGCGACCTGCGAACGGCCGCCTTCACGCTTGCCGCTCGTGGTCGGCATCGCTGATCTCCGTGGCCGCCTCATCCGGTAAGACCGACCGCTTGAGGCGCCGTCGACGGATGCGCCCGAACGACATTCGGCTCAGCGAGACGACCAGCAGCAGCAACACGCCCCATGCGAAATTCTTGAAGAAATTACTGTCTCCGGTATTGACCAGAATCATGTTGAAGCCGGTAGACAGCATCTGGAGCGATACGAGGGCGAGAACGACCCCGGCGACCCGCCCGGAGCCTCCGGACACGGAGATACCACCCAGCACTGCAATGAGGATCGTCAAGAGGATGTAGCTCGCACCGTAGCTTGGGTTGGCCGAGTCGGTGCGTGCCAGGTTGATGACTCCGGCGACGCTGGCGAGCACCCCGCTCATCGCGTACACGGTCAGGGTGACTCTGCCGTTGTTCACTCCGGAGAACCATGCGGCACGGGAGTTGGCCCCCAGGAGGTAGGTCTTGGTGCCGAGAGGGGTGTGATTGAGCATCGCCCAGACGGCGACGACACAGACGATGAGCACCACGACTGTGACGGGAATGCCGGCGATCGCCTGCCCGCCGAGTGCCTGCAGCGTTGTGCTCGCGCCCGAGATGGATACGCCCTTCGTGATGACGGTGGCCACTCCGCCCCACAGGGTCATCGTCGCCAGTGTCGCAAGAATCGGCGGCACCCGCAGGTAGCCGATGATGAGTCCGTTGATGCTTCCGGCGA
>JAODMH010000072.1 GCA_025465035.1 Microbacteriaceae bacterium
AGAAACCGCCAATAGTCAGCTGATTGGTTCCGAAGCGGTCAGGGGCGGTGTCGATGAGCCACAGGGCTGCTGCTTCGCAGTCGTCGGGAGCGGCGGGCCAGCGATGCTCGGGTGCCAGTCTGTAGTCGAGGCTCACGACGGCGAAGTTGAGAGCTTCCGCGAGTGCACGGTTGCGTACGTCGCTGTGTGCGGCCGAGTCCATGTAGAAGCCGCCGCCGTGGATGTCTAGGTACACGCCGTTCGCTTGTCCGTTCGTGGGAGCCAAGATCCTCAACGGTAGGGGGCCCGCTGGCGTCTCTATGAGCTCCAGTGTGGCCGGCGGCCGCGCGGGCGCCGCAGCAAATCGTTTTGACCTCACTTCCGTCAATTCCTCGTGAGTGCTCGGTCCACGACCAGACGCCCTCGAGGAGTAGAAGGCCCGAGCTTCATCGATCTGCTCTTTGGGCACGTCGGCGAGCACATCCTTTAGCGCGAATCGCACGCATTCTCCTCACGCCATGGCCTTCCTTTCACGTTAGGTCGAAAGTGCCGGGCGGGGCTGCCAACTCGCCGGTTCTCACCGGAGCGCCTTCTACTTGACATAATGTGCATTATCAGCGCTCTACTACGACACCGCGGAGAGGGGTCCTGGCGGACGATTACCCGGGTTGAACGATCGGCGGCCGCTCGAATTTTGCCGCATGCCTCAACCTGACGCCGTAAGGCGGAGACGACAATTCGGGATCATCTCCGCATAAGGGACGGTGAATTACTTGACATAATATAACCGCCCGATGCCTAGCAGGATGGCAATTGGCTTCGGATCAGGTTCACGAGCTGAGCCGGTTCGTACGGCTCCGTCGTGGAGATGAGCTCAGCGAGCGACCACCAGCGGTGTTCGAGCACGTCCACCTGTTCATCGGGTGTCCAGTTCACGTCCGACGGTTCGAAACTGCTCGTACGAGTTACGTAATACTCCGCGTGCCCGGTATCGTGATCGCCACCCTCGTAATCGACGACGAAATCGAGGTTCCAGACTGCGGGCCCGAGATTTGGCACATCGAGCCCGGTTTCTTCGAAGAGCTCGCGTCGCGCACCCTCATCATGGGTCTCCCCCGCCTCCACTCCCCCGCCCGGCGTGATCCAGCGCGTTTGCTGTGCCGGCACAGACCCCCGAGTGAGGAACAGCAACACCCGATCCTTTTCGTCGAAGACGAGGATGCGAGAGGTGAGTCGATGTCGATCAGTCATGAAAATATCTCAATTTGTGACGAAGTCGCTTACGTCGCCCACGTAGCGGGTGTGGTCGGCCGGGATCGGCTCGACAGCGGCGAGGGCCACCTCCGCGGCGAACTCGCTGACGTTGTAAAGCCTGCCCGCGGCATCCTTTCGCGCGCTGATGGCACCGGGATTCGCCCGCTCGAGCAGGGTTGCCGTGATCGTGCCCTCGATCATGTCTCCTGAGACGACGACGAAGCCGATGCCCACCTCGTCGAGCGCGGGAATGAGCCCGCGCAGGGCATCCTCGCCCGCGCGCTTGCTGAGTGCGACGGGTAAGTACTCGGGCATGGTCGGTGCCGTCGCCACGAAGTGGGCTTGGTGACTCGTCACGAACACGACCCGTGAGCCAGGCGCCAGCAGCGGGAGGGCCGTGTTCAGCAGCCTGACCTGTGCGTCGCGGTTGAGCTGCATCGCGTAGTCCTCGGCCATGCCGGACTCCATGCCTCCGGACGCGTTGAGCACGAGGATGTCGAGGCCACCCCATTCCCGCGCGATCGTGTCGAAGAGGGCCGCGACCGAATCGGCGTCGGTCAGGTCCGCGCCGATTGCGATTGCGGATCCCCCGTCGGCGTTGAGCTTGTCGACGAGCTTCTGCGCGCGCGCCTCCTTATTCCGATAGTTGATGACGATGCTCGCTCCGGCTTCGGACAGGAAGCTGGCGGTGTCCGCGCCGATACCTCGTGATGATCCGGTCACGAGTGCGCGCAGTCCGTCGAGCGAACCGGCGGGGAGGGGATTAGTCACTGTCAACTCCTGTAGGTTTCTCGGACCGGCACGGTACCCGGTCCGGCTCACGAGAATAGCAACACTCCAAAGACGGGGGTGCTAGTTTCGGTAGTGACACCACCCATGAGGAGTGCCCGCGATGGTCGCCGACTTCATTACAACGTACGCCTGGATTCTGTGGCTCGTCGTCATCCTGGTCTTCGCCATCATCGAAGTCGTCACCGTCGACTTCACCTTTCTCATGCTCGCCGCCGGCAGCGTAGGAGGTCTCGTCTCCGACCTGCTGGGCGCGCCGTTCTGGGCGCAAGTGCTCATCGCCGGCGTAATCGCCCTGTTGCTCCTATTCACCGTTAGGCCCGCCCTGCTCCGCGCCCTGAAGAAGGGTGGTGACTCCACGCCGACGAACGTCGAGGCCCTGCTCGGGCTGAGTGGTACCGTGACCACGGATTTTGTGGAGGGCCAGGGACACGTGCGGCTCGCGAATGGTGAGATCTGGACGGCGAAACTGTCGCGGATTGCCGAGGAACGTCCGGTAGAAACCGGCGAACGTGTCGTAGTGACGGCAATCGATGGGGCGACCGCCGTGGTCGTTCCCGCTGAAAGGAATGCATCGTGACAACTGGCGAACTCCTCGGCCAGATAGTGCTCATAATCGTGCTCATAATCGTCGCGATCTTCGTGCTGGTGATCCTCTTTCGGGCGATCCGTATCATTCCGCAGGCTCGCGCCGGTGTGGTCGAGCGGCTCGGCAAGTATCACAAGACGCTGATGCCGGGACTCAACATCCTGGTGCCGTTCATCGACCGGGTCCGCCCGCTCATCGACATGCGCGAGCAGGTCGTCTCCTTCCCGCCGCAGCCGGTGATCACCGAGGATAACCTCGTGGTTTCGATCGACACCGTCGTCTACTTCCAGGTGACGGATGCCCGCGCAGCGACCTACGAGATAGCGAACTACCTCGGCGCCGTCGAGCAGCTCACGACCACCACCCTGCGTAACGTCGTCGGCGGCCTGAACCTCGAGGAAGCGCTCACCAGTCGCGATAACATCAACGGCCAGCTGCGTGTCGTGCTCGATGAGGCGACCGGCAAGTGGGGCATCCGGGTCGGACGCGTCGAACTCAAGGCGATCGATCCGCCCCTCTCCATCCAGGATTCGATGGAGAAGCAGATGCGTGCAGAGCGTGACCGCCGTGCCCAGATCCTGACCGCGGAGGGAACCAAGCAGGCCGCGATCCTCCAGGCTGAGGGTTCTCGCCAGGCGGCGATCCTCGAGGCCGAGGGCTGGGCGAGGGCCCAGGTGCTGCGTGCCGAGGGCGAGGGGAAGGCCATCACCACGGTGTTTGCCGCCATCCACGAGGGAGATCCAGACAGCAAACTGCTGGCGTACCAGTACCTTCAGATGCTTCCGAAGATCGCCGAGGGCGAATCGAACAAGCTGTGGATCATTCCCTCCGAGCTCACCGAGGCGATCAAGAGCATCACGACAGGTTTCCTCGGGAACAAGGGTGCGACGCCGCCCACGGAGTAGGCGTGACGCGGGGGCCGGCACCTACTTCTCCCCCGCTCCCCCGCGCGTCCTCGCCCATCGCGGTCTCGCGATCGATGCGCCAGAAAACACGCTTCTCGCCTTCCTGAGGGCCCTGTCGATCGGGGTGACCCACATCGAGACCGACGTGCACGCCTCCGTGGATGGTGTCGCGGTGATCAGCCACGACCCCGACCTGCATCGGGTCGCCGGTCGCACGGTACGGATCGACCAGCTGACCATATCGGAGCTTCGCCGCGTGGACCTTGGCGACGGCCAGACTTTTGCGAGCCTGTCGGAAGCGCTGGACGCCTTCCCGCACGCCCGCTTCAACATCGACCTGAAATCATCGGACGTCGTCGGCCCGGCCGTCGAGGCCATCAGGGAAGCCGGCGCGCTCGGTCGCGTGCTCGTCACCTCGTTCAGCGATAGGCGTCGAGAAGCCGCGGTACGGTTGCTTCCGGGGGTAGCGACCTCCACCTCGGCATGGACATCGGCCTTGGCTCTGCTCCTCGCACAACTGGGCATCGGCTTTCTGCTTCGCCGGGCATTGAGAGGCATCCACGCCGTGCAGATCCCGCCGGCGAGGTACGGCCTTCGCATCGTCACTCCCCGAATCGTGCGGATGCTCCATACGGTCCCGGTGGAAGTCCACGTCTGGACGATCAACGACCCCATCGAGATGAGGCGTCTGCTTGATATCGGGGTCGACGGCCTGGTTACCGATCGTGCCGATCTTGCCCTTGCGGTGCTTGAGAATCGGTCGGTTCTCGGCGAGTAGTCTGAGAAATCTCTGGAAACGCGGCGTGATGGAAAGGTTATGCCCAGCTTGGGGGTTTATAACTGTGAATGCATCGCGAGAGAGGACCACACAATGGCGGATCGCAGTTTGCGCGGAATGAGGCTCGGATCCCAGAGCCTCCAAAGTGAAGAAGGCGTGACCTTTTCCCCGCGAAAGAAAAGTACTTACCAGGCAGCCGACGGGTCCACCTTCGAGGTCACTTTCTCGGCCGACGCCGAGATCCCGACGGTGTGGGAGTCCCCCAAGAGCGGCCAGGAAGGGCGTCTGCTCGATGAGGAGGGCGTTCAGGTGGAGCCGGAAGCCTCGGATGCCAAGATTCCTCGCACGCACTGGGACATGCTGCTCGAGCGGCGTACGCGCGCCGAGTTGGAAGAACTCCTCCAGGAGCGCCTCGATTTTCTGCGGGCCCGCAAGGGGCAGCACAAGATCGGCGCCTAGTCCTTCGTTCTGACGAGTCCCCACAGCGTTACCCGGACTAGGGCCTCTAGCACTATGCCCGCGTGCATCTTCGAACGACCGGCGGCTCGTTCTGAGAACATGATCGGATGTTCGACGATCTTCTTCCCCGATCGTTCCAGTCGCCATGCCAGCTCTATCTGGAAGCAGTATCCCTGCGACGAGATGGATCCGAGTTCGAGCGACCGCAGGGCGTCTGTGGCATAGATGCGATAGCCGGCGGTGATGTCGTGGATGCGGGATCGAAGCACTGTCCGCGCGTAACCGTTGCCGGCACGCGAGATCGCCTGCCTGATCCAGGGCCAGTTTCGAACCGACCCACCGGACGACCAGCGTGAACCGATCACGACGTCCGCTCCGGCGTCCGCCAGCTCCAGCATCCTGGGCAGTTCGGCGGGGTCGTGTGAGCCGTCGGCGTCGATCTCGACCACGAAACGATAGTCGCGGCCGAGCGCATAGTCGAAGCCCGCGAGATAGGTCCGACCGAGGCCAGCCTTACCGGCACGATGCATTACCGTGATCCCCGGGTCGTCTGCCGCCAGTCGGTCGGCGAGTTCACCGGTGCCGTCAGGGCTCGCATCGTCGACGATGAGCACGTCGGCGACGGGAGCCCATTGGCGAATCCTGCCGATCACGGATTCGAGGTTCTCGATCTCGTTGTAGGTCGGCAGGATGACGAGTGTCTCAGCCATGGCTTCTCTTCCGTCGTGGGCGGAGCAGCAGACCGAGCACCAGGCCCGAGATTCCGAGTCCGCCGGCGAGCCATTCCACCGCTCGACTGTCGAGCGTTGCGGGTGTCGTGGTGTGGCTCAGTGGGATGTCCGCCACCATCGCACCGGTCGTGAACGTGGGCAGCTGGTCGATGATGCGGCCGTCAGGGGCAAACATCGCGCTCACCCCGACGGTGGAGTCGTTCACGATGCTGCGGCCCGTCTCGATGCCGCGGAGTCTCGCGATGGCCACCTGCTGGCTGCTCTCGTCGGTATGGCCGAAGTCGGCGTTGTTGGTTGGCGCGAGGATGAATTCCGCACCGTCGTTGACCATCCGCTGGATAAGCGAATCGTCGACGATGTCGAAGCAGATGGCGAGACCCGCGGCGGCGCCGTTGATGTCGAACACGTTGTCGCGTTGCCCGAAGGAGTAATCGCGGGGCACCATGTCGAACAGGCTAGGCGCGAATGGGTACCAAAAGGCGCGATCGGGCAGGTATTCGGCGAAGGGAACCGGATGGATCTTGTCGTACTGGTCGACGGCACCCTTGCCGCTCTCCCAGAGCAGCAGGCTGTTGAAGGTGCGCCCCTTGTTGTCCTGGGTGATCGTCCCGGTGACGAGTGGTGCCTTCATGGCCGCGCTCACGTAGTCGAGGGTCCGCGCGGCGGTCGGATTGCGCAGCGGGTCGATGTCCGAGGCGTTCTCTGGCCAGACGACAACGTCGACCCTCTTGCCGATCAGCGGGATCGTCGCCTGGAGATGATCGTCGAGAGTCTGGCCCGGCTGCGTTTGCGCGAAGAGGCCGGAATTGGAGTTGCCCTGCACCGCGGCGACGCGAATCGAACCGGATGAGATGACGGGCCAGGCGGGAATCAGCAGCGCGAACGTGAAGGCGCCGGTGGCGATGATGCCGCGCACGGTCCAGGCAACCGAGACCTCTCGAAGCGCCTGCAGCACCACCGCGCTGAGAAATGCGATCACGAAACTCAGACCGGAGATCCCGAGCCAGGCGACGAGGGGGGCGAACGGGCTGTCCGACTGCGAGAAGGCCAGCCGACCCCAGGAGAACCCGCCGTACGGCCAGACGCTCGTGATCGCCTCGCGCAGCACCCACAACCCGGCGAGCACGACCGGCATCGCGAGCAGCCGGCCGGCGGTTCCTGGCCACACTCGCGGCACGAACCGCCAGGCGAGGGCGATGAGCGCCGCTCCGATGGCAAAGAAGATGGATTCGAGCGCGGCAAGGGCGAGCCACGGCACCGGACCGAGGTATACGGTCAGCCAGAGGATGTGGTTGCCGAAGAACGCGAAACCTCCGACGAGACCGACCAGCAGCGATGCCCATACCCGGCGTCCGATGAGCGACCACAGCATCAGGCCGGTGCCCACGAATATCAGCGGCCACCAGCCGCGGCCGGGAAACGCCGCAGCGTTGAGGAAACCAGACAGCGCAGCAGCCAGTACGGCGACCCAGAGGGGTAGCGGTGGTCTCCTGGGCCTCAGTCGCACTCGTCAAGCCTAGGTTGCAGAAGATGTGAACGAGAACAGAACCTCACGCTACGGAGGAGTAGGCAACGATTCCGCGCCGGATCGCATCGAGTGCCTTGCGTGCGGTGCGCCCCACCTGGCCATCGGCGACCACCGAAAGCTGGTCGAGCAGGTCGATCGTCTGCTTGGTCATTCGCACGAAGTCGCCCGCTGCCAGTTCCGCATCGCTGAGCACGGAGTCGAGGGACGTGCCCTGCGCCCAGCGGTTCATGGCCAGCGAGAGGCCCGTGGACAGCGGATTGCTGCCCGGGAGCTTGTGTTCGCGCTCGATGTCGTCGAGCTTGCTCCAGAGATCCGTCGTCTTCTCGTAGGCCGGACGGAACGCGCCCTTAGGCAGGTAACGGTCGGACGACTGTCCCTCGTCGCGGCGCGGCTCGTAGACGAGGGCCGCGGCCATTGCGGCGAGTCCGGCGGGGTCGAGTTCGTTCCAGACGCCCCGACGAAGACATTCGGCTACGAGGAGATCCCGTTCGCCGTAAATGCGCCGCAGGGTGCGACCGTGCACCGAAGCGGTGACCTCGCCGGAGTCGGAGCGCAGGAGATATCCCAGCTCCAGAAGCACGTCGGTGACGCGATCGAAGATCTTGGCAACCGCTCCCGTGCGGTTCCTGATCTGACGGCTAAGGTCATCCGTCTGCCGCTTCAGCTTCCACCAGCGCTCCGCCCAGCGTGCGTGCGACTCCCTGTCATTGCAGGTATGGCACGGATGCTGCTTCAGCCGTTTGCGAAGCACGGCCAACTGATCCTGCCTCCTGTCGCGTTCGCCGCGGCTCTGCGACTCGGCGCGCATCGCGCCCTTGCGCTCGAGATCGGTGAGTTCCCGGCGGATGCCCGCATACTCGGCGAAGTTGCCGAGGTGGCAGTGCATCGCCTCTTCATACCCGTTAAGCGACTCCTCCTGGCTGCGGACCTTGCGGGCGAGGTCCACGACCGCTCGATCGGCCTGGAACTGAGCGAAGGAGGATTCGAGGATGTCGCGCGTGCGTTCACGGCCGAACTGCTCGATCAGGTTAACGGCCATGTTGTACGTCGGCAAGAAGCTCGAGTTGAGCGGGTAGGTGCGACGGGAGGCCAGCGATGCCACGGCCTGCGGATCGAGACCCTCCTGCCATTGGATGACCGAATGGCCCTCCACGTCGATGCCGCGGCGCCCCGCGCGGCCGGTGAGCTGAGTGTACTCCCCCGGTGTGATCGGCACGCGCGCCTCGCCGTTGAACTTCTCGAGCTTCTCGAGCACCACGGTCCTGGCGGGCATGTTGATGCCGAGGGCGAGGGTTTCCGTGGCGAAGACGGCCTTGACCAGCTTCTTTTGGAAGAGCTCCTCGACCACCTCCTTGAACGCGGGCAGCATCCCGGCGTGATGAGCGGCGACGCCGCGCTGCAAGCCTTCGAGCCACTCCCAGTAGCCGAGCACCGCGAGATCCTCGTCGAGGATGGTGCGGCAGCGCTCCTCGACGATGGCGCGGATCTCGTCGCGTTCTGCCTGGTTGGTGAGCCGCACACCGGCCCGCAGAACCTGTTTCACGGCCTGGTCGCAGCCGAGTCTGCTGAAGATGAAGAAGATGGCCGGCAGCAGGTTTCGTTCTCCGAGCATCTTGACGACGCCCGCCCGGTCCATCTTGAGTTCGTCGGGCCGGCCGCCACGCGAGTGGTAACGGCCGACATCCTTCATCTGCCGCGAGTTGAGTGTGCGGCCGCCGTAGCGCGCCATCTGCACGAGCTCGGGATTCACCCGGTTCGTCGCGGCGAGTCCCGAGGAGTCGAACAGGTCGATGAGTTTCGTGCGCATGAGGATGTGCTGGTCGAGCGGTACCGGCCTCTCCTCGGAGACGATCACGGCGGTTTCGCCGCGCACGGCCTGCAGCCAGTCACCGAACTCCTCGGCGTTGGACACCGTCGCGCTCAGGGAGACCAGGCGCACGTGCTGCGGAAGGTGGATGATCACCTCTTCCCAGACGGCTCCGCGGAAGCGGTCGGCGAGGTAGTGCACCTCGTCCATGATCACGAAGGCGAGATCGTGCAGCAGGTCGGAATCGGCGTAGAGCATGTTGCGCAGCACCTCTGTGGTCATGACCACGATGCGTGCGCCGGAATTGATGTTGGTGTCCCCGGTGAGGAGGCCAACCTCATCCGATCCGTATTCGGCGACGAACTCCTGGAATTTCTGGTTGCTCAGCGCCTTCATCGGGGCCGTGTAGAACACCTTGGCCCGCGGATCCTGCATGGCAAGATACACCGCGAACTCGGCGACGATCGTCTTTCCTGCGCCGGTGGGAGCCGCGACGAGCACGCTGTCGCCGTTCTCGAGCGAAGCACAGGAGCTTAGCTGAAATGGGTCGAGATCGAAGGCCAGGTTCCCGCGGAACTGTTCGAGCCGAGGTGAACCCTGCCGGGTCCTCGATGCTGCGAAACGTTCCGAAGGCGAGAGCTGGTCGGTCATACTGCTGCCGGGCCGCTGAGTTCAGCGGACAGGGCATCGGCGCGCTTCGCCGTGATCCTGTCATGCCACAGGGCGACACCGGCGGCGAGGAGATAGAGCAGGATCATCGGCACCGCGAGCAGGAACATCGAGCCGACGTCGGCGGACGGAGTCGCGATCGCGCAGAAGAGGAAGATGATGAGAATGGCCCAGCGCCAGCTCTTGATGATGCTCTTGCCGGACAGCACTCCGATGAAGTTGAGTAGCACGAGGAACACGGGCAGCACGAAGGCGATGCCGACCGCGAGTACGAGCTTGAGTACGAAGCCGAGATAGTCCTTCGCCTCGATGATGCTGGCATCCTGAGTGGGCACGAAGGAACCGAGTACTTGCACGATATGCGGGAAAACGTACCAGCCGGCCGCGCAGCCCAGGAGGAAGAGCGGGATGGCGGTGAACAGGAAGCCGAAGGTATAGCGTTTTTCCTTGCTGGTCAGTCCCGGAACCAGGAAGGCCAGTATCTGATAGAGCCAGATGGGACTCGATGCGATCGCTCCAACCGTCAGAGCGACCTGCAGACGGACGTCGAAGGCGGCTCCGATGCCGGAGTAATTCAGGGTTGCGTTGTGATTTCCGCTCGCCATCACCGTGACGGGTTCACGAATGGCCTCGAGAACGAATGGCGCGACAAACCAGCCGGCGATAGACAGCACAATCACCGCGATTGCAGAGATGAAGAGTCGCTTGCGGAGTTCGACGAGATGCTGGCCGAGCGACATCCGGCCTTCGGTTTTGGCGCCCCGCTTGCCGCGCGTAGGCACGGAGACTATGGCTTGGTACCGGACTTCGTGGAGTCCGACTGCGCGCGAACTTCAGGCGAAGTCTCGTTGAGCTGAGGTCCGTCGGTCGGCTTCGTTTCCTGTTCCGGCGTTTTGATCTCGTTCTTGAAGATCTTCATCGACTGCCCAACACTCTTCGCGAGTCCGGGGAGTTTCGCTGCGCCGAAGATGAGCACGATAACGGCGAGGATGATGAGGGCGTGCCAGCCGGTGAGACCACTAAACATAGCGCTGTGTCCTAACGATTCGAAACTGCCTGACGGACAGTTTACTGCCTGAAAGCCAGAATGCGCCTGCTACTCGTCCGTGAACCACTGGCGACTGCTCGCATCCAGTCTCGTTATCGTCCGCGCACGATCCAGACGTGCGACGTGACGATTATGTCGGCGTTCCCTGGAACGGGAGCGAACATATTCGCGTCGGGCGACGACCTCGGATCTCTTGAGCAGGATCGCCCGCTCGAAGCGCTGTTCGGCGAGCGTCTCATTCGCCGTCTCCAGGATCTCCGCCCTGTCCGCGAGCAACTCCAACTCGCGGAAGAGGGCCATCAGTTTTCGGAACAGCCACCAGGCCATCAGGCCGAGCATGAGAAGCAGCGCAAGGCCGAGTCCCGCCCAGATGATGATCCATGACCACCAGGGCATCAGTCGTCCTCATAGCGAGCCGCACCCGCAGCAGCCCATTCGGCGACCGCGGCGCGTGCGGCGGCGGGTTCGACGACCGTGACGACACCGGGCATGCCTCCGACGAGCCTCTTGAGGCCGTGATAGTGGGAGACCCGAAGCGAGGTACGCTTTCGGCCGTCCGCCTCGGAACTCACCGCGCCTTCCGGAATATAGTCCGTCAGCAGCGCCGCAGCCGCTGGCGCGACATCGATGGTCACGGCGAGGTCGTCGGCCGAGCCTTCGAAGAGCGTGTCCGGCAGGTGTACGTCGGCCGCATGGAAGGTGATCGGCTCGCTCGTGATCTCAGGGTTGCCGATGCGGTCGAGTCGGAAGGTGCGCACGGCTTCGCGGAGATGACACCATCCGCGGAGATACCAGTCGGCATCCATCGACTCGATGCGCAGCGGATCGACGCGACGGCGTTCGTGCTCGCCGCGCGAGTTGAGATAGTCGAACTCGATCTGCACCCCGGCGGCGACGGACTCTCGGATGAGCGCGAGGGTCGTGTCCGTCTCCGAATCCTCAACGGCGACCTGGCTCGGCAGCGCGGAGGCCCCGCGGGACAGCTTCGTCATCAGCGTGGCGATCGCGCTGCGATCCGCATTCTCGGGAAGGGCGGAGAGGTATTGGAGGCCCGCGATGAGGGCGGCGGCTTCCCGCCCGGAGAAGCGCGGCGCGTCATCGATCGCCACCAGATTGGTCAGCACGATCTGGTCGTTGTCTTCGAAGTCGTCCCAGGCTAGATCGAAGAGATCGCCGTGCTGGTACTGGCCCGTCTCCCCCGGGATGCCGGAAACGGCGATGAGTTCGACGGCCTCCCGGATCTGCTCCGGTTTGACGCCGAAATGGTCCGCCGCCTCGTGCACGCTGATGCTCTCATGCTCCATGAGGAACGGCACGAGCGACAGCAGGAAGGCGAGCTTGTCCTGCGCGTGTAATGGTGCCTGCCGCTCAGCCATTCGAGGCCTCCCGATCGGTGTGCTCTTCCACCGTCTTGAGGAGGCGGCTGTGCACCGCCGCGCGGAGAACCGGTGGCGAGAGCACGAGCACCTCCGGTCCGTAGCCGGCCAGTTCGTCGGCGAAGATATTCGCGTCGGAGTAGTGCAGGCGCAGGGCGCCGGACGGCAAGATCACCGTGCCCCGTCGCTTGTGCAGGCGGGTCGCGGCATCCGAATCCGCAACGACCTCGACGTCGGCGGTGTGCGAATTCCAGACCTCTTCGAGTTCGCGAAGCGCTCTGCCGGTCTGATCGCCGCTCGGCGCGGGGAACGTCGCGCCGGTGGTCGTGATCTGGCTGACGATGCGCCGCAGCAGGAAGGTCTTGGTCATGCGGGTATCCGGTTCCTCGGCGTGGAGGTGCCAACGCCCCTGGTGTTGGATGAGCGCGAGCGGCGCGACGGTGCGAACCCTCGCTTCCGCCTCGCCGGGTTTCAGATACGCGAAACGGACGACCGCGTTCTTCTCCAGAGCGGCCCTCAGCGGCTCGAAGGCCGCATCGCGCACCCTGAGCCGTGGGGCATAGCCGAGGACCGGTTCGTCGGGGACCAGCCCGAGCCCCTTCAGCTTCATCATGGCGCGGCGGGATTCCCCGGACAGCGAGCCTTCACGCCAGACCATCGCGGCGAGGTTGAGCAGTGTCGTCTCCTCCACCGAGAACGTGATGTCGCTGGGAAGCTCGTAGGCGCCGCGCGGGATGCGGTACCGCAGGTTCTGATTGTTGCCGGCCTGGCCGGGACTCTCGACGGTTTCGAGGGGAACGCCGAGGTCGCGGATGTCGTCTTTGTCCCGCTCGAACTGACGCTCGAGGTTCGCGTTGTCACCGCCGGGCCTGTAGCGCTGCCGATAGCCCTGCACCGTCGAGAGGACTTCGTTCTTGGTCAGGCCGGTCTCTGTCGCGAGCAGGGCGAGGACCAGGCTGAAGAGTCGCTCCTCGACCGGGATCTTGGCACTGCTGGTTACTGGCACGAGAGAAATCCTAGTTTGGTGTGAACTCGGAGACACTCGGCCCGTGTCTGTGGATGGTGCTATTGCGCAATACCCAGGATATCGACGACATAGACGACCGTCGCCCCCGTCGGTGCCTTTCCGGTACCGTCCGCTACTGCGGCATCCTTTGGCGGGGCGACGACCAGCACCTGCGACCCGACCCGCTGACCGTCGAGCGCCTTCGAGAGGCCGGTGGACAGGCTCTGGGAACCGGTCTGAACGACAGATGCCTGGTGTCCCTGCCAGGTGGAGTCGAAGACGGACTTATCGGACCAGGAGACCCCCGTGTACTGCACGATGACGTAGTTGCCGCTCTTCACCTTCGCGCCAGAGCCCTGTTTCAGCACGGTGGTTTGCAGGGTTTTCGGGGCCGTAGAGCTCGGGATCGAGATACCAGGTGTGCCGTCGGCGGCGGTGACGACCGGCGGCATTCCGTTCTGGGGAATCTGGTCGGCGCCGTTGGCCTTGGCGAGATAGGCACTCTTGACATCGACGACATAGACGAAGGAATCATTCTTGCCGATACCGTTGGTCGCATCCGCCTGGCCACTGTGGCTGTCCTGTGGCGATCCGACGATGGCGATCCGTGACCCGACGGTCGCGCACCGAAGCGCCTCGGTCACCGCTGGAATGGTGGATTTGCCAGCGGTGACGAGGCTGAAGCTGCCTGCGGTGTAGCTGGTGGTTTGGAGCACCTGACCGTTGACGCCGTTGAGGATGGTCACGTCGAGACCGACCGGCTGGCCGTCCTGGATCGGGGCTCCCTTGCCGGCGATCAGCTGGCTCTTCTCGCTGGTCTTGGTGTAGAGCGGCGTAGGGAAATTGACCTTCGGGGCTTTGCCGAACGTGCCGGTCGCGGTGACGGCCGACGACGCATCACCCGAGGAGACCGCGGGAGCACAACCGTTCGTGCCGGGGCCACTGGCGCAGGCGGTAAGGCTGGCCAGCAGAGCGATGGCAGCGATCAGCGCTGTGGTCTTGCGCACGAATCCTCATTTCGATCGAGCTCGTGGGATGTCACAATTCTAGGGTGACTGCGGCGGGGAATTCTCCGCAGCGGCGACGGCGTGGTCGGCGGTGGTCTGTGCGGCGCGGGCGGTCTTTCGCAGTCGCTTATCGGTCACGGTGCGCTCGCCGAGGGCCCCAGGGGTCCAGGCCTCCACATCCTCATCGGTGTAGTCCGACTTGGACAGTCGGCGTTTCAACTGCGGAAGGATCGTGTCTGGCGCGAGTCGGCGTGCGGTCAGCAGGAAGCCGGTGTGGGCCACCATGCGGTGATCGGGGCGCACGGCGAGGCCCTCAACATGCCAGCCGCGAATCATCGTCTCCGAAGAGTCGGGATCGGTGAAGAGACCGGTAGCGCGGATCGCCTCGGCCACCCTGGAGAGTTGCGTCACGGTCGCGACATAGCAGAGCAGCACTCCCCCCGGCGTGAGCGCATCCGCGACGACGTCGAGGCATTCCCATGGCGCGAGCATGTCGAGTACCACTCGATCGACGGAACCCGTCTCGACGGCAGTGGGAAGGGACTCTACGAGGTCCCCCACGGTCACCGTCCAGTTGGCGGGCTCGGATCCGAGGAAGCTCACGACGTTCGCGCGCGCCACCGTCGCGAACTCCTCGCGGCGCTCGAAGGAGGTGAGCGAGCCCCCCGGGCCGATGCCGCGCAGCAGCCAGAGGCTGAGGGCGCCAGATCCGACGCCGGCCTCGACAACTGTCGCCCCGGGGAAGATGTCTCCGAGGCTGAGGATCTGTGCCGCATCCTTCGGATAGATGATCGCGGCTCCGCGAGGCATCGACATGACGAAGTCGTTGAGGAGGGGGCGGAGGGCGAGATACTCGTCACCGTTGGTCGCCGTCACCACCGAGGCATCCGGAAGCCCGATGAGCAGGTCGTGGTCGACCATGCCGCGGTGGGTATGGAAGATCTTGCCCGGCTCGAGGGTGATGGTGTTGAGTCTGCCCTTCGGCCCGGTCAGCTGCACGCGGTCGCCGGCGCGAAACGGGCCGCTTTGACGGCGCTCGGCGCTCATACGGCGCTCGTCTGAAGCGAGGTGTACAGGCTCGCCACATCGGCCACCTTCTTGCCTTCGAGGGTCGGCCAGATCGTGTAACCCATGCCATCCTCGAGCGGTGCGTGAAGCGGCACGCCGATCGAGACCGCGCCGGATGCGACGGCGGAGGCGAGCCCAGGAGTCGAGTCCTCGATGGCGACACACTCCCCCGGTTCGACGCCGAGGAGTTCTGCACCGCGCAGGTAGGGGGCCGGATGAGGCTTCGCGTGCTCGACCTCATCACCGGCGACCACCTGATCGAAGGCCGCGAACGGGAGGGCATCGATGATACGGTCCGCCATCCGCCGGATCGACATGGTGACGAGAGCCGTCGGAACCCCGGCCTCTTTAAGGCCGACGAGCAGCTCTTTGGCACCCGGGCGCCACGGAACCGCAACCTCGACGTGCTCGAGTACCCGGGTGGTGAGGTGCTGGATGATCTCGTCGTCGCTGAGGTCCACTCCCCTGCCGCGGAGCACTCCGGCAGAATGCCAGAGGCCTGCGCCGACGAGGGTGAAGGCATCCTTACGCGTCCACGTGCCGCCGAAGGATTCGACGAGTTCCGTCTCGGCGCTCATCCAGTACGGTTCGGTGTCGACGAGGGTTCCGTCCATGTCCCAGAGGACGGCGGCAGGTAGGAGATCGGTCACAGAATCCGAGTTTAGACGGGCGAGGGTTCTATCCTTGACGGTAGGGAGTCGGCCACGGAGGCTCGACGCCAGAAGGTGCAGTGTGACTGAGGCAAGAATCTTGAAGGGACGGCTGCTCGTCGTCGCCTTCGAGGGATGGAATGACGCGGGCGAGGCGGCGAGCGGTGCCGTGAGCACACTCAAAGACCTGCTCGACCTCTATCCGATCGCCGAAATCGACGCAGAACGTTACTTCGACTACCAGTTCAACCGGCCGACGGTGACCCAGGATGACGACGGTAATCGCCTGCTCGTCTGGCCGAGCGTATTGACCTACGGACCGACCTCCGTGCTGACTCGCCGCTCTCCGGGACTTGCCACGGACGCCGACCTCGACGTGAGTGCCGACAACGCCTCCAACGTCTATCTCCTGCTGGGTACCGAGCCCTCCCGCAATTGGAAGAGCTTCACCGCGGAGATCATGGAGACCATTACCGAGAACTCGATCGAGGGTGTCGTGTTCCTCGGCGCGATGCTCGCCGACGTGCCGCACACCCGGCCCATCTCCGTCTTCGTGACGAGTGAGAACGCCGAGCTGCGCCACGCGCTCGGAGTCGAGAAGAGTGCGTATGAGGGCCCCGTCGGGATCCTTTCAGTGTTGGGCGAAGCCGCGGAGAAGGCGGGGATTCCCACCCTGTCGATCTGGGCATCCGTGCCCCACTATGTGCACAACGCGCCATCGCCCAAGGCGACGCTCGCCATCATCGACAAGCTCGAGGAGATCATCGACATCGTGATCCCCCGAGGCGAACTGGTGGACGAGTCCGCGGCCTGGGAGAACGGCATCGATGTGCTCGCGAGCGAGGACGAGGAGATGGCTTCCTACATCGCTCAACTCGAGCAGGCACGCGACACCGTTGATTCACCGGAGGCGAGCGGCGAGGCGATCGCGCAGGAGTTCGAGCGCTACCTGCGGCGCCGCGACGGCAAGGCGGACGGACGTGGGCAGAACGGACCGCAGGGACCACAGGGACCGGACGACCGCCGGCCAAAAGACTGACTTCGACCGGTCGTGCCTTCTTTTCGCGTCACGATGACGATCGGCGCTCTGGCGACCGGCACCGCACCGCAGCGGGTGATGCCGGATGCGGCTGACGCGGTCGCCGAACTGACCACCGTCGAGGCGAGTGATGTCGCGGTGGTCAGCGGCAGGCCGCGTGTGACAGTGCGTTTCACCGCGGAGGATGCCACCGCGTACCAGATCGCCCGGCACTGCGTTGAGCGCACGCGTCAGCTCGCCGAGGTGGTGACCTGGCGGCTAACCCGTCGCGTCGGCGGACGCTGGTATGTGGTGCCGAATCCCGTCTAGCCCAGCCGGATGCCGAGCAGCGCGTCGACCGCATCCACGACCACGGCGCTGGCCGGAATGTCGGCGGCGATGCGTGCGTCGATGGCCGCGAGTGCGGCCGGGCTACCGAGATCGTCAGCGAGCAGCGTCCTGAACTCGGCGAGGAAGCCCTCATCAGGATCGTTCGTCGGGTCGGCGGCCCAGGCGGCCCACGCGGCGAGACGCTCCTCCGCGATCGCGAGATGGGCATCCGTCCACTCCCAGTCGGAGCGATAGTGCTCGGAGAGCAGTGCGAGACGGATGGCACGTGGATCGGCACCACCGGCGGTGAGGGCCGAGACCAGCACGAGGTTGCTCAGCGATTTGCTCATCTTCTCGCCACGGTACGCAACCATTCCGGCGTGCGAGTAGATTCCGGCGAGCGGTCGTCCGCTCAGTGCGGCCGCGTGGCCGGCGCTGAACTCGTGGTGCGGGAAGAGCAGGTCGGAACCGCCGGCGTTCACCGTGATCGGCGAGGGCAGATGCCGCAGCGCGATGACGGAGCATTCGACGTGCCAGCCGGGTCGGCCGCGGCCGAGTACGGAATCCCAGGCTGGTTCTTCCGACCGTTCAGAGCGCCAGAGCAGCGGATCGAGGGGGTCGCGCTTGCCCGCACGCCCCGGATCTCCCCCGCGTTCCGCGCTGAGGCACAGCATCGTCGCGCGATCGAGGTTGCTCTCCGCGCCGAGATGCCAGGCGGGGGCGGTGAAGCTGCTGTCGAAGTACAGGTCTGGCGCGGCATCCGTGCTCTCGACTGGGTAGGCGACTCCGGCGGCCCTGAGCAGTTCTACGGCGTCGGCGACCTCGTCGATGACCTCCGTGACCGCGATGTAGCGATCGGGCGGGATGATGCGCAGCCGCTCCATGTCGGTGCGGAACAGCTCGGTCTGCTCGGCGGCGAGGTCACGCCAATCGACGCCGTCGCGCGCCGCGCGATCGAGAAGCGGATCGTCGACGTCCGTCGTGTTCTGCACGTAGCTGACCTCGAGATGCGCATCGAGCCACAGCCGGATGAGCGTGTCGTAGGCCAGATAGGTCGCGGCATGGCCGAGATGGGTCGCATCGTATGGGGTGATGCCACAGACGTAGATGCTTGCCGCACCGTCCGTCCGAGCTTCGGTGACCCGTCGTGTAGCCGAATCGAAGATGTGTGGGACGGGACCGATGCCGGGCAGCCGCGGCACGGCTGGTCGGGTCCACGCTCTCACCATTAGAGCTTAGGTGTGGTGACGGGGAGGTTCGTGCGTCGAGCTAGGCGCGCAGAACGCCGGTGAGCAGCAGAACGATGAGCGCCACGCCGAGGGCGATCCGGTAGATCACGAACGGTAGGAACGAGCGCCTCGAGATGTAGTTCATGAAGAACACGATCACGAGCAGCCCGACGACGAAGGCGACCACCGTGGCCACCGCGGTCTCGGCGGGACCGAAGACCTCGGGGACGCCGCCCGCCGGACTCTTGATCGTCTTGTAGAGCTGGTAGAAGCCGCTGCCGATGACCGCGGGGATCGCGAGCAGGAACGAGTATCGTGCGGCGGCGCGACGTTCGTAGCCCATGAAGAGGCCCGCTGTGATGGTGCCGCCGGAGCGCGAGACCCCCGGGATGAGGGCGAGAGCTTGGGCGAAGCCGTAAATGGTCGCGTGGGGTGTGGTGAGGTCTTTGAGCCGACGCTTCTTGGCGCCGACATAGTCGGCGATGCCGAGCAGGATGCCGAAAATGATCATGGTCGCGGCGATGACCCACAGGGATCGCAGCACGGTCTCGATCTGGGTCTGGAACAGCACGCCGAGCACCACGATCGGGATAGAGCCCAGGATGATGTACCAGCCCATCTTGGCGTCGGGATCGTTACGCGGGATCCGCCCGAAGAGCGAGAGGAACCAGCGCGAGATGATGCGGCCGAGGTCGCGGGCGAAGTACACCACGACCGCGGCTTCGGTACCGAGCTGGATGATCGCAGTGAAGGCGGCCCCCGGGTCCGCGCCGGTGCCGAGGAGCTCGCCGACGATGCGTATATGGGCGCTCGAGGAGATCGGCAGAAATTCGGTGAGGCCTTGGACGAGCCCCAGGATAATCGCGTTGATGAAGCTCACGGCGGTCCCTTCCGGTCAGTAGTTCAGCAGCAGGTCAGTAAGGACGCGCCTGCCAAACACTAATGCGTCGAGCGGCACGCGCTCGTCAACGCCATGGAACATTGCGGGAAAATCCAGCTCTGGCGGGAGTTTGAGCGGTGCAAAGCCGTAACCCTTGATGCCGAGCTTCGACAGTGCCTTGTTGTCTGTACCGCCGGAGAGCAGGTACGGCAGCACGGGAGCGCCTGGGTCGTGCTGGTGGAGGGTGCCGGTAATCGCATCCACGAGTGAGCCGGCGAACTCGGTTTCGAGGCCGATGTCTCGGTGCAGGATCACGATCTCGATGTCGGGACCGACCAGATCCGCGAGTTCGGCGAGCACGGCGTCTTCCTCCCCAGGGAAGGCGCGGATGTCGATGAGGGCCTCCGCCCGGTCCGGTACGACATTGTGCTTGTAGCCCGCGGTCAGCATCGTGGGGTTGGTGGTGGTGCGGAGGGATGCCTGAATGAACTGGTTGCCGGTGGCGAACGCCAGCTCCTGCGGTCCAACACCGAGCGGGTCGACCTCGAGGATGCGGGCAAGCTCGCCGACAAGCGCCGTCGTGGTTTCCGTGAGCCGAATCGGCCACTCACGCCGGCCAACGCGGGCAACCGCCTCGGCCAGTTTCGTCACCGCGTTATCTGGTGTGATGAGAGAGCCGTGTGCCGCGGTACCGCGGGCCACGAGCTTCACCCAGATGAGTGCCTTCTCGCCGGTCTGCAGCAGGTAGGCACGCGTGCCGTTCAGCGTGATCGAGTAGCCACCGACCTCGCTGATCGCTTCCGTCGCTCCCGCGAACAGTTCGGGATGCGTGTCGACGAGATAGTGCGAGCCGAGCACTCCCCCGGCTTCCTCGTCGGCGAAGAAGGCGACCACCAGGTCGCGGGCGGGTCGCTTACCCGCGCTCACGATGTCGTCGAGTGCGGTGAGGATCATCGCGTCCATGTTTTTCATGTCGACGGCGCCGCGACCCCAGAGCATGCCGTCCTTGATGACGCCTTCGAACGGATCGACCGACCAGTTGTCAGGTTGGGCGGGTACGACATCGGTGTGGCCGTGCACCACAAGCGCGGGTTTGGAACTGTCTGCGCCCGCGACCCTGGCTATGACGCTGACGCGCCCTGGCTCCGATTCGAACATCTCCGGATCGAGGCCGAGTCGGCCGAGATGGGCCGCGACATACTCCGCGGCATCCGTCTCGCCCTTGGATTTACCTTCGCCGAAGTTCGTGGTGTCGAAGCGGATGAGGTCGCGAGCGATACGCGCTGTCGCGTCGAGAGCGTCGTCGGGTATCGGTTCGGCCATGACTCAACGGTATAGGTCGCGCGCGTTCGAAATGGCCGCCGGGCGCGTGCTATTCTCATACGTCGGTGGTTCTGCAAAGGGCCGCTGGATGCGCGCGGATGGCGGAAATGGCAGACGCGCTAGCTTGAGGTGCTAGTGCCCGTATAGGGCGTGGGGGTTCAAGTCCCCCTTCGCGCACGACGGCTAGTTCGGGCAATTGCCCGGTACTGGTTCGGAAAAATGGGTCGCGACAACTGGTCAACGGTTGTCCGGCCCATTTTTTGCGTTCCGGAGGGCCCGATCTCCTCGGTCGGGTCTGCCGAAAGTTGAGAAACGTGAGCGCTGGCTCGTTGACCCATGGGCGTTGCCGGACCCGAGCGTGCAAAAGATGAGGCTTGGCTCACTGCAACGCGTGGCTGGTATAGGGGTGCCGTAAAGTGCATCGGGTGGACGATGATCCTGGTAGCTGGTTCCTGAGTCGCGCCGAGCGGGGAAATCTGGCCACAGACGTGCACGCGGGCGCTGCCGGGTCGCTGCCCTGGTCGGAGGGCAACCTCGTGCGGCCTCTGATTCATGGAGCGACTTACTTTGCTCGGCTGCATGAGGAGCTGATGGCCCTGCACGCGGGAGACCGCGTGTGGTTCACCGACTGGCGTGGCGACGCCGACGAGCGGCTGCTGGCGGATGGGCCGTCGATCGGCGATCTGCTCGCGGGGTTGGCCCGTGCGGGAGTGGAAGTGCGGGGCCTTGTCTGGAGATCCCACGGAGAACGCGTATCGTCCCCGATCAGCGGCCGATCCAACGAGCTCCTCGGTCGCCAGATCAACGACGCCGGCGGAGAGGTGCTGCTGGATCAGCGAGTACGCCTGTTCGGCTCCCATCACCAGAAATTCTTCGTCATCCGCCATCGCGATAACCCGTCGCGGGACATCGCATTCGTCGGCGGCCTCGACCTCTGCCACAGCCGTCGGGACGACGCCGACCACGCGGGAGACCCGCAAGCACTGACCATGGATCCCCGGTACGGCAAACGACCCCCGTGGCACGATGCCGCCCTCGAACTGCGAGGCCCCGTGGTGGCAGACCTGCTGGCGGTTTTCGCTGAACGGTGGAACGACCCCCATCCCCTGGACAGACGCACTCCCTACCGGATGCTGCTGCAACGTCTCGCCCGAATGCCCCGGCATCCCAAGCCGCTCCCAGACACTGCGCCGCCACCACCACCCGCTGGCCCTCACGCCGTGCAGCTTCTGCGCACCTACGGTATGAAACGTCCGCCGTTCCCGTTCGCACCGGCCGGGGAGCGCAGCATTGCCCGCGCCTATGCGAAAGCCTTCGCTCGTGCCCGCTCGCTGATCTACATCGAGGACCAGTACCTGTGGTCGACGGAGGTCGCTGCCGCTCTCGCCGGGGCTCTCGAACGGAACCGCGAATTGAACGTGATCGTCGTCGTGCCCCGCTACCCCGCCTCCGACGGCCCTCTCGCAGGGCCGCCCAGCCGGATCGGGCAACTGCGTGCCATCAGAATGCTGCACCGGGTCGCGCCAGACCGGGTCGGCGTCTTCGACCTGGAGAACAGCATCGGAACTCCGATCTACGTCCACGCCAAGATCTGCATCGTCGACGACACCTGGATCACCTGCGGCTCAGACAACTTCAACCGTCGATCCTGGACGACCGACAGCGAGCTCACCTGTGCCGTTCTCGACTCCACTGCCGACAACCGGGATCCACTCGGCACAGAGACCGGCAACGACGCTTCCCGACGGCTGGCCCGCGACTTCCGACTCCAACTCTGGGCCGAACACCTTTGCCTGGACCAGAACGATCCCCTACTCCACGATCCGGCCGCTGGGCTCGAACTGTGGAACACCGCCGCCGACGCCCTGGACCACTGGCATGAAACTGGCCGCCGCACTCCCCGACCCACCGGACAGGTGCGCCACCACGCTCCCGAACCCGTCCCGCCTATCCAACGACTCTGGGCGGACCCGATCAGCCGCCTCGTCGTGGACCCAGACGGCCGCCCCCGCCGGCTGCGAGGCACCGCGCAGTTTTGAGCTAACTACTTGGATTGCCCATGCATCCGGTGGTCGAGGCGTCGTCAGGAAATCGCGGCCTTCACCAGGTCGGCGACACGCTTCTCCACCACCGGGCTCCACTTTTCGAGCGCGTACGACACCGGCCAGATCTCACCGTCGTCGAGGTGTGCAGCGTCTTGGAACTCCAGGGTCGAGTAGCGGGTGTTGAACTTACCCGCGTTCTTGAAGCAGAAAACGACCTTGCCGTCCGCGTTCGCGTAGGCGGGCATCCCATACCAGGTCTTCGGCGACAGTCCCGGGGCATTTGCTGTCACCGCCACGTGCACGCGTTCGGCGAGCACACGATCTTCCGGCGCCATCTTCGCGATGCTGTCGAGGGCGGCCTGCAGCCCATCCGCCTTCTTGGCGCCTGTCTTGCCCTCGGCGCGTAGCTCCGCGGCGCGCTCCTTCATCGCGGCATGCTCCTCGGCAGTGAAGCCGACGGATTCGGACTTGGCATTCTTCGTGAGCATTCTTGGCTCTCCCTTCGTAACGCGCGGGGCTCGACGTCGTCGCCGCCCTCCGTTGACAGGCTAAGCCTGACCACGCTTCGGCGCTTCTCGATTCCTGCTCGGATCGCGACCCTCCTGAGCGCGCCGTGTCGTTGAGGGTTCGTCTATCGGGCTGCGATGAGCAGGGCAGCCAAAGCTGCGACTTCGCTGTCCTCGTTCGAGTCGTTGCTGACAATCGTTCTATGTGGCTCATCCGTTGAAGGTTTCTTGTGACACTGCTGCAGCGGTTCCGAGGTCCCGGTGCAGCTTCCATTCGATCGATCTCGACGTTTCTTGTCGGAAACATGGCCCCTGGCTAGGCTGCGAACGCCTCTTCGATGGCCCCAGCCAGGTCGAGCAGATCGAGATCGCTCCAGCGCCTTCCGATCAGCTGCAGTCCGAGAGGAAGCCCATTGATGCGGGTAGGCAGCGGGATGCTGATGGCCGGATGCCCGGTGAAATTGAGCGGATAGGTCAGCGCCCATCCGATAGTCGGCTCGACCGCCCTGCCTTCGATGGTGGATGGTCCGACGGTTCGACCCCACGGCCCATTCGGGACCCCTGCCACCGTGAGTGTTGGGGTCGCGATCACATCGACCCTGTCGAGGGCATCCTCGATCAGGTCGAAGACCACAGATCTCGCGACGCTGTCCCGGCGGTGCTCGATCGCAGACAGGGAGAAACCAGTCTCGATCAATGCGGCCAGTTCATCCGGAATCTGATCGCGGTGGTCGCGCAGCAGGTCGGTGCCCGATTCGGCCAGCGACTGCGCGTTGAACGCCGTTTGTACCGAGATCAGTCTCAGCCAGAGCACGGCGAGTTCCTCATGATCGGGCAGGTCGGTCTGCAACTCGAAGATCGCAAACCGCGACGAGAGCTCCGACATTGCTGTCCCGGTCGCAGCAAGCACCTCGCCAGACACCGGGAAGTTGCCGAAGGTAGCGTCGAATCCGATCGTCATCTCGTCCACGCGACGGCCGGACCGGCTCGGCATCGGCGCCCAGGCGGGGTCACGGTTCGGTTCGCCCGCGAGGAGCGTCGTGACAAAACGGGCATCCGAGACATCGCGGGCGAGGGCTCCGATGCTTTGGAACGGAACGGATGCCTGGAACGCATCTGGTCGGCGTTCCTCCGGCACCGCGAAGGCAGAGGCCTTCATGCCGACCACGCCGCTCATCGCCGCGGGAATCCGCAGCGACCCACCGCCGTCCGATCCCTGGGCGAGGACGGCCAGGCCGGAGGCGACAGAACTCGCCGCACCGCCGGAGGATCCGCCGGCATTGTGGGTCAGCCGATGAGGGTTGAGGGTCGGACCGAACAGGAGGTTGTCGGTAACGCCCTTGTGGCCCATCTCCGGCGTGTTGGTCTTGCCAAGGATGACGGCTCCCGCACCGCGGAAGCTGCGAATATGAGGCGGATCAGTGGTGGACACGTTGTCGCTCAACGGCTGGAGGCCCATGGTGAAGCGAACACCCGCCATCGCCTCCACGTCCTTCACCGAGACGGGGACACCATCGAGCGGTCCCAGTGTCGTTCCTCCTCGTCGGCGTCGATCCGACGCATCTGCTTCGTCCAGGGCATCATCGTGAAGAACGGTCACATAGGCATTGAGCGCCGGGTTGATCCTGTCGATACGGCGCAGGTGGGTCTCCACCAACTCCCGGGAAGTGAACTCGCCGCGGGCCAGCGCTTCCGCCAGCTTTTCGACGGACATGAAGCACACCGACTCATCCGACGTGGCCGGGTTCAGCGCTTCGTTCTCAGACAGCGAATCGATCATGCGCTGAACCTTTCAGTGTGATGTCCGCCCTCGGTCCGGGGCGGTATGTCGACTTCACGTTTCTGGCTCGAGGGTTCGGGACTCGATGGCTCCGAGCCGATGCGCGATCTCAGTTGTCTGTCGATAGCCGGATTTGTAGAGATCGAACATGTCGTCGTAGATGTGCCGGGCGCTTGAGTCTGGTCGGATCGACGGCAGGTGTACAACTGTCGACACGGCCTCCGACAGCGAATCGAACACACCGACGCCGACCGCGGCCCGAAGGGCGTCGCCGAGGCTCGCACCGACCTGCTGTGCGGGCAACAACTGTTCGAAATCGCAGACGTCGCTGACGATCTGCATCAGAAGTGGGTTCTGTGTCCCACCGCCGACAGCGAGCACCCGGTCGACCGGATGGCCCTCCTCTCGCATTGTTTCGACGTTGTGCCGAATGCCGTTCGCAATGGCTTCCAGCACGGCCCTGCAGATATCCGCCCTGGTATGACGAATGGTGAGACCGAGGATGGCGCCGCGCGCGGACGGGTCGAAGAATGGCGTGCGTTCGCCAGCGAAGTAGGGCAGAACGAGAAGGCCGTGCGCGCCGGGAACCGACTCGGCGGCGAGCCGTGTGAGGTCGGAGAACGAGAGCTCTCGCCCGTCGGAGACGTGCCGGGCAAGGAGGTCCCGGGTCCAGGCGACGAGTCCTCCTGCCATTCCCATCCCACCGGAGAGCACGGTGTCGCCCCGCTCGTGGAAGTTCGATGGCCAGAAGTGGCCACTCGCCGACGCCTCGTCCGTGCGCAAGATGAAGAACGCGCTTGTGCCGTACATGATCATCAGATCGCCGGGCTCGCGCATGCCGGCGCTGAGCGCCTCGGCCGCGGCATCCGCTGTGCCCGCTATCACCGGGGTGCCTTCCCGAAGCCCGGTGAGTTGTGCCGCGAGTGCCGTAACTGTGCCGACGATATCGCAACCCCAGGCAAGCTCCGGCAGGACGCCTGGCGGGCAAAGCTCAGCATGTTCGGTCGACCAGCGGGTTCCTGTCGGGTCGATCAGGGGGGCATACGCGGCGGAGGCGTCGTAGATGTCGAGCACCGCCCGTCCGGTGAGCTTGTGGATGATGTAGCCCTCCGCGCTCAACACCCGGTGGGTGCGCGCCCACAGCTCAGGCTCATGACGCTGCAGCCAGAGGATTTTCGGGGCGACGGACTGCGAGTCGAGGGAGGCCGCCCTTTGGTCGCCCGCTCCATAGCGCTGCGCCAACTCCTCGATCTCAGCCTGCGCCCTGGTGTCGATCCCGTAGAGGATGCCGGGACGCAGAGGGACACCATTCACGTCCACCGGAAGGACGCATGGCCCCATTGCCGAAACGCCGACGCCGAGGATCTGCTCTGGCAGCACGCTCGACTCGGCCAGGAGCCGCTCGACTATGACGCAGAAATCGGCGAGCCAGACGCTGTCGGCGTCCTGCTCGAAATAGCCCGGCCGTGGCATCTGCACGGAGTGGCCCACGGATGCCTCGGCAACCACAAGCCCGGAGGAATCGACGAGAACCCCCTTTGTCGATGACGTGCCGATGTCGACGCCCAGTGTGAAGCCGTCTGGCCTGCTCTCGCCCACTGTCGAACTCCTAGAATCCGAAGACGCCGCGCTCGAGCACGGTTCGTCCGTCGATCAGCACAGCGCCTTCTGTCCTCAAGTCCTTGACGATGTCCCAGTGCAGGGCGGAGACGTTGGTCCCGCCGCACTCCGGATAGGCCCGTCCGAGCGCGATGTGCACAGTTCCCGCGATCTTTTCATCGATGAGGATGTCATTGAAGAACCGATCGATGTGAGGGTTCGTCCCGATGCCGAATTCTCCGATCGCCGTGGCCCCCTCGTCAGTTGCCAGCACGGTGCGGAGGAACTCCTGGTTGGTGTGGGATGTGGCTTCCACGAGAGCGCCGTGGTCCCAACGCAGACGCACACCTTCTATCAGCCTGCCACCGAACACCGCAGGATTCTCGAATTCAATGACTCCGTCGACGGTCTCGGTCACTGGGGCGGTCATCAGTTCGCCGTCGGGTATATTGATGCCCCCTGCTGCCACGACCCAGGTACGATCCTCGATTGAGAAACGGAGATCCGTGCCCCGTCCGAGGATCTGCACGGATCGCGCGCCTTCGATGCTGTCTGCCCAACCTTGCCACTCCAGCCGAGCGGCATCGGCGTCGAGCAGTGCGGCGTTGAAGAACATCTCGGTGACCTCGGTCAGCGACGCGCCAGCCTGGTCGGCGAAGTCCTGGTTGGGCACCCGCACCAGCGTCCAGCGGGTGTTCTTCCAGCGTTGCGACGAGATTGCCCCCTGTGCCGTCTGGTTGGCCGCCAGCCTCTCGGTGGGGATGTCGGCATGGATGTCCAGCCGGAAGCCACCACGCAGGGCGATGTATACATCTGCCCATTCCATCCCGTACGACTCGATCTCCGGCACCCAGGACAACTGTTCCGGTGTGCCGAACGCCAACACCGATTCGCGCAGGGTTTCCGAGAGAAACTGCACCTGGGGAAAGGCTCC
>JAODMH010000169.1 GCA_025465035.1 Microbacteriaceae bacterium
CCCGATCGCACAGGCTGGCCGCGGCATCCGACTTCTCCAGCGAACTCGTACCGGTGGATGCCGGCGAGCTCATCGATGAGACCGTGCGTCCCTCCACCACGACCGAGGGGCTCGCGGCGCTCCCCGCAGCGTTCCGCGACGAGGGTCTCGGAGCACGGTTCCCCGAGATCCAGTGGCGCATCACCCCCGGTAACTCCTCGCCGCTCACCGACGGCGCCTCCGCCGCACTGATCATGAGCGAGGAGAGGGCCGCGCAGCTCGGGCTGACGCCGCGCGCCCGCATTCTGCACAACACCGTTGTCGGTTCGGATCCGATCGAGATGCTGACCGGCGTCATCCCGGCCACCCGCCGCATCCTCGACCGCTCGAGCATGTCCATCGACGATATCGACAGCTTCGAGGTCAACGAGGCCTTCGCTCCCGTGCCGCTCGCCTGGCAGCACGAGTTGGTGGCCGACCCGGAGCGGGTGAACCAGAGGGGCGGGGCGATCGCGCTCGGACATCCGCTCGGCGCCTCTGGCACGCGCCTGCTCGCGACCCTCGTCAACACTCTCGAGCAGACCGGCGGTCGCTACGGACTGCAGACGATGTGCGAGGGGGCCGGGATGGCCAACGCAACGATCATCGAGCGGATCTGAGCTGTCGCGAATCCGGCTCAGGCACTCTGGGCGCGGTGCATCGCGGCGTAGCGGCCGTCCGCGCGAAGCAAGCCATCGTGGCTGCCCATCTCGGCGATGCGACCGTTGTCGAGCACGACGATGCGATCCGCGGAGCGGATAGTGGACAGCCTGTGAGCGACGACGAGGGTGGTGCGATCGGCCATGAGGCGTTGCAGCGCCTCACGCACGGCCAGCTCTGATTCGCTGTCGAGGGCGGATGTCGCCTCGTCGAGGATGAGCACGCGCGGGTTGCGCACGAGGGCTCGCGCGATCGCGAGGCGCTGACGCTGGCCGCCGGAGAGGCGGGCTCCATGCTCCCCGACGATCGTGTCCCAGCCCTCGGGTAGCGCTTCGACGATCTCGAGCGCGTTGGCGTCGCGAAGAGCACGGATGACGTGGTCGTCCTCGACCTCGTCGAGGCCGTAGGTCACGTTCTCCCGGATAGAACCCTCGAAGAGCACGGATTCCTGTGGCACAACGGAGACGGAGCGGCGGAAGGTACGCAGGTCGAGTTCCTCCATGTCCTGCCCGTCGAGCAGGATCCGGCCGCTGGTGGGACGCAGGAAGCCCAGCACGAGGTTCACCAGCGTCGACTTGCCGGAGCCGGACGGCCCAACGAAGGCCACCGTCTCGCCCTCCGCGACGACCAGCTCGATTCCTTCGACCGCGTGCCGACCGGACTCGTAGGAGTAGCCGACATCCTCGAGTCGCAGTTCCCCGTGCACGGTGCCGACAGCGCGCTTGCCGTGGTTCAGCTCGAGGTCGGGCTCCTGCATGACCTCGGCAATCGAGCGCACGGATTCCAGACCACGCGTGAAGACCGGCGTGAGTCCCAGCAGACCGATGATCCCGCCCGTGAGGATCGTGAAGTAGGTGCTGAGCAGCACGACCTGACCCGCGGTGATCGTCAGGAACCCGGTGAGAGACGCCCAGGCGGCGAGCACGAGGCAGACCACGCTCAGCACCTGCATCGCGACCCAGGCGAGCGAGCCGAAGCGACCGTTGAGCATGTCGAGCGTGAAGCCAGCGCTGCGCACGCCCTCGGCGCCATCCGCGACCCTGTCTTCGGCAATACGTTCGAGACCGTGCGCTCGGGTGATCGGCATGAGCGATGCCATCTCGCCGACCCGGGCGGAGAAGCGTTCGACCTCGCGACGGAACTGTTCGTTGCGCAGGTTTGACCGCTTGCGCACGAGGGCGACGATCCCGGCCCCGAGCGGAACGGTCAGCGCGTAGACCAGCACGAAGGCCGGAACCTGCACGGCGGTGATCACGACGGCACCCACGAGCACGAGCAGAGCCGAGAGCGCTGGCGGCACCGCCTGTTGCAGCATGAGCTCGATGTTCTCAACGTCACGCACGACCTTGGTCTGGATGACAGAGGCACTCGCGCGGGCATGGAACCCGATCGAGAGATTCTGCAACCGCGAGGTGAGCGCATTGCGCAGGTCAGCGGCGAGGTGGCGCACCGAGCCGTAGAACCCGTGCACGAAGAACACATGACCCGGATAGTTGACCGACACGAGCACCACGGCGGACCCGGCATAGATGCCGAGCCGCGTCACGGAACCGTGTGTGACCACCACATCGATGATCGCCGCCGTGAGTACCGGGAGCACCCAGAGCGGACTGTCTTTGACCACGAAAACGAGGAAGGCCACGAGGAGGCGCTTCCGGTCGCGCGCCAGCAATCGCACGAGGGTGCCAACCGGATGCGCGCCGTCGACTGCGAGCCCGACCTCCGCTCCCCGCTGCTCCATATGTCTATTGTGGTGCACAGTGGTCTTATCGCGCGCCTGCGGTCTGTGACGAACTGTGAACCGGATGTTTGACCGCAACGCGCGCTGGTCATAGCGTCGCAGCATGGAGATCGCGACCGGCCGCACCGAGTTCATCTGGACCGTGGCGACCGATCCGCTCGCTCGACCGCTCGTCGAGGATCTGTCCCGCGATTACGACGAGCGCTACGGTCTCAACGACGGCGTTCCTTCCTCGTACGAGCTGAGTCGCTACCCTGCCGAACTGTTCACCGCCGGCCACGGCGGCGCCTTCCTCATCGTGGTTCGCGGCGGAAGCGCCGTGGCCGGCGGGGCGTTCAAGCGCATCGACGATCGCCGGGTCGAGATGAAGCGGGTGTGGACGCATCCGCTGCACCGTCGCCAGGGGCTCGCCCGCCAGGTGATGATCGAGCTCGAGCACGAGGCGGCACTGCGCGGCTATGAGGCCGTCGAACTCACCACCGGTGCCCGCCAGCCGGAGGCCGTTGGGCTCTATCTCTCACTCGGCTACGAGCCGCTTTTCGATCTGGAGGGCGATCTCGAGGAGATCAGCTACCTCACCTTCACCAAACCGCTGCCGGACGTCGAGACGAACGCGGTCGCGTAGCCGCACTCCCGGGGCTATTCATACCTGAGCGCGTCGATCGGGTTCTGCCGCGACGCCCGCCTGGCCGGCAGAGTCCCGGCCAGGAACGCGATCAGCATGACCACCACGATGATGATGGCTATCGAGGCGGGCGCGAATTGGAGCAGGTGCAACCCGGGGAGGGCGGAGAGCACCGTGTTCGACAGTGCGCTGCTGATCAGAGATCCGACCCCGATCGCGACGGCGGCGCCGATCGCGCTACCCAGGAAGCCGATGAAGACGGCTTCCAGGCTGAACAGGGCGTAGATACGCCCGCCGCCCATCCCCATGGCCTTCATGAGCCCGATTTCGCGGGTGCGTTCCTGAACGCTCATCAGCAGTGTGTTGATGATGCCGAAGCCCGCCGCGATGAGGGCGATCACGGCGAATGCATCGAGAACCCCGACGATGCCGTTGATCACAGTCTCGAACGAACCCAACTGGTCGGCCACGGTCGTGCCGGAATAGCCCTGATCGGATAGCGACTTCTTGAGCTGGGTGACCTGCGCGGCTGTGGATGTGTCTGCGAAGGTGACAGTTGCCGATGCGTAATTCGTCGTCACCGACGTGGGTCTGCCAATCGCCTGGGTCTGCTGCAGTGCATCGGTCAACGAGGAATTGGCGGCCGCCCCACCACCGAACAGCGTCTCATTCTGGATGCCGACAACGGTCGCCGTCACGACATGCTGCTGACCCGCATAGTCGGTGATACCGATCGAGACGGTTTCACCGATCGCCTGCTTGGCGTTCGAGAACCCCAGATTGTTGAGATACGAGGTCGGCAGCATGATCTCGTTCACGGTGGAGCTCCCGCTCAACTGGGCACCGGCGGCGAGATCGGCCTTGGTGAGAGCGGCATCGGCGCTCAGAGTGAGAACGTACTTTCCGTTGCTGCCGTACTGGACGTAGTCAGGGCTGAGCCGGATGGATGGCGCGACACTCAGAACGCCGGAGGTGGCCTTGATCGTGCCGATGTCATCCATCGTCAGGACGCCAGAGGCCAGACGTCCAGGCCCCTGGCCCGCTCCCTGGGTATTCGACGCACTGGTGCTGGGATCGTACTTCTTGGGGCCGGAACTCGTGGAGGACGTTGCGTCGGCAGCCTTGGTGACCGTCATCACGTTCGAGGCGCCGATCGAGGAGACCTGAGTGCTGATGTAGTTGGAGACCCCGGTACCGATGGCGGAGGTAATGGTCAGCGTGAACGCCCCGATGAAGATGGCGACCACGGTGAGGGTGGTCCGCAGTTTGCTGCGGAAGGTGCTGGCGATCGCGGTAGCAAGGACGTCGCGGAATTTCATGAGTGCTGCTCCTGGGTGACGATGAGGCCGTCCTTGACGAAGATGCTGCGGTCGCAGCGTTCGGCGAGATCGGCGTCGTGTGTGACGAGGACGAGTGTGATGCCCCTGTCCCTGTTGAGGTTGAGCAGGATGTCCTCGACGACGGCTCCGGTGGCCGTGTCGAGGTTGCCGGTCGGCTCATCGGCGAAGATCACGCTCGGGTTGTTGACCAGTGCACGGGCGATGACGACGCGCTGCTTCTGACCACCGGAGAGATCCGTCGCATTGTTCTTCGCCTTGTCCGACAGCCCGAGGGAATCGAGGGCCTCCATCGCTTGCTTCTTGCGTGCCCGAGCACCGACGCCGGCGATCTTCAACGGCAGGATCACGTTGTCGAGCACGCTGGTGTTCGGGATCAGGAAGAACTGTTGGAAGACGAAACCGAAAGTCTGGTTGCGCGCTTTGTTGAGGGTGGCGCCGGCCAGCGAGGCAGCATCCGAACCGTTGAGGTACACCTGTCCGGACGAGGGTCGGTCCAGCAGAGCGAGTAGGTGCATGAGCGTGGATTTACCGGAACCGCTCTTTCCCACGATCGCCAAGCTCTCGCCGCGGTTGATGGACAGAGACACGCCCTTCAGCGCATCGAACCTGTTCGCCCCTCGGCCGTA
>JAODMH010000177.1 GCA_025465035.1 Microbacteriaceae bacterium
ACGCCCGATCGTGAGCAGCTGCTTCTCGCCGGCGCTGACGTACGAGGCTTCGAAGTCGAGAACGGAGTCGTAGCCGTCTGGCAGCGAGTGCACGAAGCGGTCCACGTAGGTGGTCCGTGCTGCCTCGAGGATCTGCTCCTCCGTGGCATCCGGCCGTCCGTAGGCGATGTTCTCTCGAATGGTTCCGCCGAACAGCCAGGTGTCCTGCAGGACCATTCCCATGCGCGAACGCAGGTCATCCCTGGTCATCGTCGCGGTATCGACGCCGTCGAGCGTGATCCGACCGCCGTCGAGCTCGTAGAACCGCATCATGAGGTTGACGAGCGTCGTCTTGCCCGCGCCGGTCGGTCCGACGATCGCGACCGTCTGCCCGGGCTCGGCGACGAGACTCAGGTCGTCGATGAGCGGCTTGTCCTCCGTGTAGCGGAACGACACATCCTCGAACGCGAGGCGGCCAAGGGTGGATGCACCGGGGGTCCTGGCCGGAGCCGGATCCGCCGACTGCTCATCGGCATCCAGCAGTTCGAACACCCGCTCGGCCGAGGCGACGCCCGACTGCAGCAGATTGGCCATGGAGCCGAGCTGCGTGAGCGGCTGCGTGAACTGGCGAGAGTACTGGATGAAGGCGGTCACGTCACCGAGACCCATACTGCCGGATGCCACGAAGAGGCCGCCGACGACGGCGATCGCCACGTAGACGAGGTTTCCGACGAACATCATGGCCGGCATGATGATGCCGCTGACGAACTGGGCGCCGAAGCTCGCCGCGAACAGTTCCTCGTTCTTCTCGCGGAACTTCTCCTCGACCTCACGGTGACGACCGAAGACCTTGACGAGTGCGTGCCCGGTGAAGGTCTCCTCGATCTGGCCGTTGAGCTCGCCGGTGTACTTCCACTGGGCGACGAACATCTTCTGCGAACGCTTCGCGATCATCGTCGTGATGCCGATCGTGAGCGGGATGGTCACGAGCGCGATGAGCGCGAGAACCGGCGACAACAGGAACATCATAACCAGTACACCGATCACGGTGAGCAGCGAGGTGAGCAGCTGGCTCATCGTCTGCTGCAGAGTCTGCGAGATGTTGTCGATGTCGTTCGTCACCCGGCTGAGCAGCTCTCCACGCTGCATCCTGTCGAAATAGCTGAGCGGCAGGCGATTGATCTTGGCCTCGACGTCGGTACGCAACCGGTACACGGTTCGCTGGGTGACGCCGTTGAGCACCAGTCCCTGCAGGTAGCCGAATACCGACGCCAGGATATAGAGCGTGAGCACCCACATGAGCACCGTGCTCACGGCCGTGAAGTCGATGCCGACGCCGGGGGTGAGGGCCATCCCGCTCAGAAGGTCGGCTTGCGAATTGTTTCCGGATGCGCGCAGTTGCGCGATGATCTGCGCCTTCGTCGCCCCGGCCGGCAGTCCCGCAGAGACGAACCCGTCGAACACAAGGTTGATCGCCTGGCCGAGCAGGCGCGGACCGAGCACGTTGAACACGACGCTCACGACCGTGAGCAGGGTGACCAGCACGATGCGTCCGCGCTCCGGACGCAGACGGCCGAGCAGCCGCTTGGCCGATGGCCCGAAGTTCATCGACTTCTCCGCCGGCATACCGGCGCCGCCGAATGGACCGCCGCCGCCGGGGCCTCGCCTCATCGGAGGGCGTGCCACCGGGCGGTCGTCGTTCTCGCTGTTGTCGCTCATGCTGCCTCCTCCGCTGTGAGCTGGGATTCGACGATCTCGATGTAGGTCGGCGATGTCTCGAGTAGTTGTTCGTGGGTGCCCTGGCCGACTACCCGGCCATCCTCGAGCACGATGATCTGGTCGGCATCGATGATCGTCGAAATGCGCTGGGCGACGATGATCATGGTGGCCTCCGAGACGTTCCTCTTCAGTGCCTGCCTGAGCCGCGCATCCGTCGCCAGGTCGAGGGCGGAGAAGGAGTCGTCGAAGATGTAGATCTCTGGCTGTTTGACCAGGGCACGCGCGATCGCGAGACGCTGGCGCTGTCCACCGGAGACATTGGTGCCGCCCTGCGCGATCGGCGCCTCGAGGCCCTCGGACATCTCGGACACGAAGTCCCTTGCCTGGGCGATCTCGAGGGCTGCCCACAGCTCCTCGTCCGTGGCATCCGGCTTCCCGTAGCGGAGGTTGCTCGCTATCGTCCCGGAGAACAGGTACGGCTTCTGTGGCACGAGGCCGATCCTCCCCCACAGCAGATCAGGATCGAGTTGCTTCACATCGACACCGTCGACGCGCACCGACCCCGAGGTCGCATCGAACAGCCTCGGCAGCAGGTTGACGAGTGTCGTCTTCCCGGCACCGGTGCTCCCGATGATCGCGGTCGTCTTGCCCGCGGGAACCGCGAAGGTCAGGTCGCTCAGCACCGGTTGCTCGGCTCCTGGATACGCGAAACCGACGTCGGCGAGGGCGATTGTCCCGGTCTCCCCCAGCGTCGTCACGGGATGATCGGCGATGCGGACCGTCGACTCTGTGTCGAGGACCTCTCCGATGCGCTCAGCGCTCACGGACGCCCGGGGAATCATGATCGCCATGAACGTGGCCATCATCACCGCCATGAGGATCTGCATGAGGTACTGCAGGAAAGCGGTGAGCGTTCCGACCTGCATCGACCCATCATTGATACGGAACGAGCCGAACCAGATGACGGCGACGCTCGAGACGTTGAGCACGAGCATGACGATCGGGAACATGAGAGCTGTGAGGCGTCCGACGTTGAAGGCCGAGCGGGTGACCTCGTCGTTGGCCGTGCGGAACCGGTCGACCTCGACATCCTCGCGAACGAAAGCACGAACGACGCGGATGCCGGTGAGCTGCTCCCTGAGGATGCGGTTGATATTGTCGATGCGCTTCTGCATCAGGCGGAACTGCGGGACCATCCGCGAGATCACCAGCCCGATGAGAATGACGAGCGTCGGAACGCTCACCGCCATCAGCCAGGAGAGCTGGAGGTCCTGCTGCAGCGCGAGGATGATCCCGCCGACGGCGAGGATCGGCGCCGAGACGAGCAGCGTGCAGGTCATCAGCACCAGCATCTGCACCTGTTGCACATCGTTGGTGGACCGCGTGATGAGCGATGCCGCGCCGAAGTGGGTGACCTCCCGCTCGGAGAACTCGCCGACCCGGTGGAATACGGCGGAACGCAGATCGCGGCCGACGGCCATGGCGACCTTGGCGCCGAAATAGACCGCGGTGATCGCGCAGGCGATCTGCAGCAGCGTGATGCCGAGCATGACCGTTCCGACGCCGAAGATATACCCGGTATCGCCCTTGGCCACACCGTTGTCGATGATGTCGGCGTTGAGCGTCGGCAGGTACAGGGAGGCGATCGACTGCAGCAGCTGGAAGACGATCACGCCGACCAGGAGGCCGACGTGGGGCCGGAGGTATCGGCGGAGGATTCTAAGAAGCATGCGTCTCCTGTGGTTCGAGGACCACGGGGTTTGGTTGCCCCGCGATTCCGTTCATGATGAGAGAGGTGAGGGTTTCGGCATCGAACTCGTGTCCGCGGTTGAACTCGGTGATCGACGATGCAAAAGCGACAAGACGGATGTATTGCGCGACCTGTGCGGGAGGAACGTTCAGTCGATCGAGGTTGGGCTGGAGAATCTCGGCGATGAATTCGGCGAACTGCGTGCGAGTGTTGCTGGCCGGAGGACGCCCCACCTCGCCGAGCGCGGCCATGAATCCCATGACGTGCTGGAATCGGCCCTGCATGAGTTCGATGATCCTGTGGATCTTCGACGCGAGCGGCAGGCCGACATCGATCGCCTCGAGCCCTGCCCTCATCACTGCAGGGTCGAGATACTTCTCGATGGCCGCCTGGACGAGGCTCTCCTTGTCGCCGAAGGCACGGAAGATCGTGCCCTCCGCGATTCCAGCGCGCTCGGCAATCTGGCGACTCGTCACGCCGCGTCCGTGTTCGATGAGCAGCGGGATGACGGCCTCGATGATCATCGCGCGGCGGTCTTCCACGGAGAGCGGGCTCGCTCGCCGCGTGCCTTCGGTCATGAGATCAGCGTAACGGAGTGAGCGCTCACTCACAACCGCAGAATTCGCTGCGTCGATGTCCGCCAAAGCACCGGGGACAGTTCCTTCTCTGGTTCACATCACGTAATAATCGAGTACCAGAAGACGGAGCCCCGATGTCCAGAGCAGTCCAGTACAGCCGCCACGGCGGCCCGGAGGTCCTCGAGCTCGTCGAGGTGCCCGAACCGCACGCGGGGCCTGGCCACGTGCGTGTCGCCGTCCGCTCGGCCGGCCTCAACGCCTTCGACTACAAGGTGCGCAGCGACCCCGACTACCTGCCTAATCACGGCCTGCCCAGCGGCCAGGGCAATGAGTTCGCCGGCATCGTGGACGAGGTCGGCGACGACGACACGGGCGTCAGCGTCGGCGACGAGGTCCTCGGTTGGACCGGCTTCGCCGCACAGGCCGACTACGTCGTCGTGCCGTCCACCCACGTCGCCGCCAAGCCCGCAACCCTCGACTGGCCGTCGGCGGGCGGCATCGGGCTCGTCGGCAATACGGCCAGGCGGGCGACGGATGCCGTGGCCCCCGGTCCGGACGACACGGTGCTCATCGGCGGCGTCGCGGGCGGTGTCGGCCTGTTCAGTGCGCAGTTCGCGATCCGGGCCGGAGCCATCGTGATCGGCACGGCGAGCGAGGCCAACCACGAGTTTCTGCGTACGCTCGGGGTCATTCCGGTGACCTACGGCACCGGACTGGTCGAGCGGGTGCGACTGGTCGCCCCGCAGGGCATCACAGCGGTCATCGACACCGCCGGGCAGGAGACCGTCGAGGCGGCACTCGCGCTGGGTGTCGCGCGGGAACGGATCAACACGATCGTCTCCTTTCCCGGTGTGAAGCAGTACGGCGTCCAAACGGTGGGCGGCGGAGGGAAGACGGCCACGGAGCTAACCGAACTCGCCGAGCAGGTCGCCAGCGGCGAGCTCGTGATGCCGATCGCGGCCAGCTATCCTCTCACCGAGGTGCGCGAGGCGTATCGACGGCTCGAATCGCGCCACCTACTCGGCAAGGTCGTGCTGCTACTCCCCTAGCTCGGGTCCGCGAACAGTTCCGAGATCTCGTCGATCTCCGCGGCGCTGGGCACCCATTCGGCCGCGGCTGCCACGTTCTGCGCGATCTGCTCCGGCTTCGTCACGCCGGCGATGACGCTCGTGAGCCCCGGTTGTGCCAGCAGCCAGGCGAATGTGGCGGCGAGCATGCTGACGCCCCGCTCGGCGCAGAAGGCCTCATACTTCTCGATCGTGTCCCACGGCGCGTTGTCGAGCAGGTGCCGGCGCTGTGCCATGATGCGGCTGTCCGCCGGACCCCCGGAGCGGCTGAATTTGCCGGTGAACAGTCCGTTGTATAGCGGGAAGAACGGTAGGAAGCCGAGCCCGTAGGCGTTCACGGCGGGAAGAACCTCGGTTTCGACGCTCCGCGCGAGCAGCGAATACTCGTTCTGCGCGGAAATGAATTTCGGATGCCCGCCGAGGACGGCCGTGTATTCGGCATCCGCGATCTGCCATCCGGTGAGGTTCGAGTGTCCGATGTAGCGCACCTTGCCCTCCGTGATGAGGTCGTCGAGCGCAGCTAGGGTCTCCTCGATGGGCGTGTTTTCGTCGGGGACATGCAGCTGGTAGAGGTCGATCCAGTCCGTCTGCAGTCGTCGGAGGGATGACTCGACCGCGAGGCGCACGTAGCGTCGTGAACCGCGGGCGCCCCAGTCCTGACCGTTTTTGCCGGCCATGTCCATGCCGAACTTCGTGGCGAGCACGATGTCGCCACGGCGGCCGATGAGGGCGTTGCCCATGAGCGTCTCGCTCAGGCCGCGCTCCGAGCCGTAGATGTCTGCGGTATCGAACAGGGTGACCCCTGCGTCGATCGCGGCATGGATAACGGCATCCGTCCCGGCCTGGGATTCGGTCGCCGTTCCCGTTCGTCCGAAGTTGTTACAGCCGAGCCCGACGGTGGAAACGACGAGCCCAGAACGGCCGAGGGGGCGGTATTCGATTTCTGCCATTGCTTAAGCCTAAACCGTTCTTCTCCCTCACAGATCACACGGATCCGCCCCGTACCAGATGTCCGAAAAGTGCCAGAGGCATGTCGGATGCCGCGGCTACAGTCGAAACATGACCATCCGAACCTCCTCCGATTCCAACCCGATTTTTCTTCGCCGGGTCGACAGCCCCATCGGCCGGCTGGAGCTCACGGGCGACGGCGAGGCAGTGACCTCGCTCACCATCGAGCGCGCCGGCCATCTTCCCCACGAGGGCTTCCCCGAGCACAGCGATCCCGTGCTCGAGCAGGCCGCCGAACAACTCGCCGAGTACTTTTCCGGCACACGGCGCGACTTCGACGTCCCCGTCAAGCTCGTGGGCACCGCGTTCCAGCAGTCGGTGTGGACGAGACTGGTCGACGTCGACTTCGGCGAGGAGATCTCCTATGGCGAACTCGGGATTTCGACGGGTCGCGCCACGGCCGGTCGCGCCGTCGGCGGCGCCGTGGGTGCCAACCCCATACCGATCATCGTGCCCTGTCATCGCGTGCTCGCCTCCAACCACAAGATCACCGGATACAGCGGTGGCAAGGGCATCCCGACCAAAGTCTGGCTACTCGACCACGAGGGTATCGAGCACACGGTATGACCGACGACCGATCCCCGATCGTCATCGGCGATGACGGCAAATCACGATGCGCCTGGGCTGCCAACGACCAGGAGTACCGCCGTTACCACGACGAGGAGTGGGGCCAGCCCCTCCACGGCGATCGTCCGCTGTTCGAGAAGCTGAGTCTCGAGGGGTTCCAGGCCGGGCTGTCCTGGATCACCATCCTCCGGCGACGACCGACGTTCCGCATCGCGTTCCACGACTTCGACATCGATCGCGTGGCCGAGATGACCCCGGATGAGGCGGACGAGCTGATGCAGAACGCGGGCATCATCCGCAATCGGGCCAAGATCGAGGCGACCATCTCGAACGCCCGGATCGCACGCGAGCTCGTCAGCGAGAAGGAGGGCGCCTTCGACGAATTAATGTGGAGCTTCGCTCCGCCCGCTCGATCGACCCGACCGAAAGGCTTCGGTGAGATTCCCGCCGTCACCGAAGAATCGACGGCGATGAGCAAGGGGCTGCGGAAACGGGGATTCCGTTTCGTCGGTCCAACGACGCTCTACGCGCTGATGCAGTCGTCCGGCATGGTCGACGACCACATCGAAGGCTGCTGGCGCGCCTGAGGAACTCAGGGGGTCGGCGGTTGCCCACCGTAACCCGGTGCCGGCTGCTCGGCGTTCGCGTAGTTCGGCACGACAGAGCCGTAGCCCGCGAGCGGCGGCGGATAACCGGCCGCCGTAATGAGTTGCGGCTCGTAGACCTCGGCGCGGCTGCCGAGGATGAAGGCCCACACGAACGGCAGAAAGATGCCAAGCACGAGGAAGGCGCCGGGCTTGCGGAACGCCAGGCCAGTGCGGTACATGCCGATGTAGAGAAAAACTGTCGTCACGATGCCGGCATAGGGAACTATCGAAAGCAACACGAGCCACCCCCGCTGTCCGCCGACCTCGAGCCACACCCAGGTGTTGTAGAACGGCACCCAGGCGATCCACGGTTTCACTCCGACCTTGCGGAAGAAGGTCATCAGGGCGATCGCCATGACGACGTAGATCGCGAGCCAGATCACGACGCTGATCAGGATGATTGCTCCGAGGATCGCAAGGGCCGCCGCCGAGGAGGCGTAATCACCCGGAGGATAGGGATTGATGTCGTTCATGGCCTCAGACTACGAGGTTGAGCTCGCCGACCGCACCCCTCGAGAGCCGCAGACCTGCGCTGACCGCCCAGTCGAGGAGAGAGTCGACGGTGTCGAAAGAGGTACCGGATTCGAGCAGAGCCCTCGTGAACTCCCCCTTGCCCTTCTTATTGAAGTGATTGAGGGCACGTCGTCGGCCGTCGGCGCCCTCCGACACGAGACGCAGGAAGACCACGTCGTTTCGGCCACTCGGCGCGGGCCCCAACTCGACATAGGCCTCCGAGCGGAGGTCCAGGATGAGCCCGTCGTGGCCGGCGAGTACCGCCGAAATGGGCCCGCGCCAGGTCGATCGGAGCGAGATCCCAGGCAGCCGTGAATCGTGGGACAGGCGATAGGCCGGCACGGGATCAGACGCTCCGAGCAGGCCGAACAGGGCGGAGTGGATGATGAGATGGTCCGCCGCGAAGTCGCGCGCGGCATCCGAGAGGGATTCGGCAGCCAACGCGTCGTACAGCACGCCGGTGTAGCGGTCGATCGCCGGCATCGTCGGTGACGTCGTGAGCGCCCGGTTGCGCAGCAACTCAAAACGCTGAGTGGGCCCGAGTTTCAGGGCTGCGGACATCGTCGTGAGGTTCTTTGCCAGCTTTCTCGTCGACGAGACGACCGCTCTTCTGGAGGCGCGCAGTTCCGGGTGGCTCAACCGAGAGAGGTCGAGAGCGGTGCCATCCGTTCCCCCGTCCCGCTTGGTCTCGGACGGCGGCAAAACGATGAGCACTAGCCGTTGAGGAAAGCGAGTGCCGCCTCGACGTTGACCCCGAGAGGGTTGACGGAATCGAGGGTGATGCGGGCGATGACGGCGCTCGGCCCTGTCCAGCTGTCGTACTCGTCGAGGCTCTGCTCGACGGCGTGCCAGGTCGGCTCCGCGACATGGGGAAGGTTGCGATTGCGCGCCTCGAGTCGCTGGCGGTGCAGCTCCGGGTCGGAACAGACCACCTCGATGAACCTGAGCGTCTCACCCTCGCGCTGCGCCAGTTTGACCCATTGCTCGCGAGCCGGTTCGACGGCGTTGACCGCGTCGACGATCACGTGATGCCCCGCCGACAATACGAATTCGGCCAGCTTCTCTGCAACCAGATACGCCGCGAGGCCCGTCGGCTGGTCACTGTCGATGCCCGCCTCGAGGATGGCGGACTCGATCGGATCCACAGTGACGACAGTCGCATTGAGACGGCCCCCGAGAACCTCGGCGATCGTGCTCTTCCCGGCCCCCGGGAGCCCAGCCATGGCGATCAACACGGTTTACTACTCCGCTCTAGCCCTGAACCAGCTCGGCGTAGCGGGCAACGATGGTGACGGTATCGTGTTCCACCGAGAGGAAGCCGTCGTCCGCCTTCGCCCTGACGCCGCTGCCGGCGACATCCGTGATCCGGACCTCCCCCGCCGCCAGGATCGCGAGCAACGGCTCGTGCCCTGGAAGGATGCCGATCTCGCCCTCGGTCGTGCGCGCGACCACCATCGAGGCCGTGCCGGCCCAGACCTGTTCGTCCGCCGACACGACGCTCACCTGGAGCTCGGCCATTTCTAGCCGTTCTCCTTCTGGATCTTCGCCCACTGCTCTTCGACATCCGAGATCGAGCCGACGTTGAAGAAGGCCTGCGTCGCCACGTGGTCGAAGTCGCCACGCACGATCGCGTCGAAGGACTCGATAGTGTCCTTGAGCGGAACGGTGGAACCCTCGACACCGGTGAACTTCTTCGCCATGTAGGTGTTCTGGGAGAGGAACTGCTGGATGCGACGCGCGCGCGAGACGGTGATCTTGTCTTCCTCCGAGAGCTCGTCGACACCCAGGATCGCGATGATCTCCTGGAGTTCCTTGTTCTTCTGGAGGATCGCCTTGACGTTCGTCGCGACTCGGTAGTGGTCGGCACCCAGATAGCGGGGGTCGAGGATGCGGCTGGTCGAGGTGAGCGGGTCGACAGCCGGGTAGAGGCCCTGCGACGCGATCTCGCGGCTCAGCTCGGTCGTCGCGTCGAGGTGGGCGAAGGTCGTCGCCGGAGCCGGGTCGGTGTAGTCGTCGGCCGGCACGTAGATCGCCTGCAGCGAGGTGATCGAGTGGCCGCGCGTCGAGGTGATGCGCTCCTGGAGCGTGCCCATCTCATCCGCGAGGTTCGGCTGGTAACCCACGGCGGACGGCATGCGACCGAGGAGCGTCGAGACCTCGGAGCCGGCCTGCGTGAAGCGGAAGATGTTGTCGATGAAGAGCAGCACATCCTGGTTCTGAACATCGCGGAAGTACTCGGCCATCGTCAGTGCCGAGAGTGCCACGCGAAGACGCGTCCCCGGCGGCTCGTCCATCTGGCCGAACACGAGGGCCGTCTTGTCGAAGACGCCGGCCTCCTCCATCTCGGCGATGAGGTCGTTGCCCTCACGCGTGCGCTCACCGACACCGGCGAACACTGACACGCCACCGTGGTCCTGGGCGACGCGCTGGATCATCTCCTGGATGAGCACGGTCTTGCCGACCCCGGCACCGCCGAAGAGGCCGATCTTTCCACCGAGCACGTACGGGGTGAGGAGGTCGATGACCTTGATGCCGGTCTCGAAGAGCTCCGTCTTCGACTCAAGCTGATCGAAGGGCGGTGGCTCGCGGTGGATCGACCAGCGGTCGGCGAACTCGTACGTCTCGCCCGGCTCGCCGTTCAGCACCTCGCCGATGACGTTGAAGACCTTGCCCTTGGTGGCGTCGCCGACGGGGACGGTGATCGGGCCGCCGGTGTCACGCACCTCCTGACCGCGAACGAGTCCATCCGTCGGCTTGAGGGCGATCGCGCGAACGAGGTCGTCGCCGAGGTGCTGAGCGACCTCGAGAGTGATCTCGTTCGACTGTTCGCCGATCGTGACCGTCGTCTTGAGCGCGTTGTAGATTCCCGGGATCGCGTCGTGCGGGAACTCGATGTCGACGACCGGTCCGGTGACCCGGGCGATGCGCCCGATGCCGGCGACGGTGGTCGCGTCCGAAGCATCCTTCTGTGCAGCAGGGGCTGTCGTAGTCATTGGCTTCTGTTTCTCTTCTCTTGGGTCTAGCTCTTCACCGAGAGGGCGTCTGCGCCGCCGACGATCTCGGAAATCTGCTGGGTGATCTCGGACTGGCGAGCGTTGTTCGCAAGCCGGGTGTAGTCGGTGATGAGTTTGTCGGCGTTGTCGCTGGCCGACTTCATCGCCTTCTGGGTGGCCGCATGCTTGCTCGCCGCGGACTGCAGCATGGCATTGAAGATGCGGCTCTCGATGTAGACGGGGAGCAGCGCATCAAGCACATCTCCGACCTCTGGCTCGAACTCGTAGAGCGGAAACACCTCGTTGTCGTCGGGAGCTTCGAGCCCCTCGACGATCTCCAGCGGAAGCAGTCGCACGACCTCGGGAGTCTGTGTCAACATGCTCACGAAGCGGTTGTAGACGATGTGAATCTCGTCCACGCCCCCCTCGCTCGCGGGCTGGACGAACTTGGATACGAGGGCCTCGCCCACTTCGCGCGCCGTCTCGAACACCGGGCTGTCGGTTCCGCCGACCCAGGATTGCTCGATCGGGCGCTTGCGGAAGTTGAAGTAGGCGACGGACTTGCGACCGATCAGGTAGTGGACGACTTCCTTGCCCTGAGCGTGCAGGCGGGCGGCCAGTTCTCCCGCCTCCTTGAGCACGTTGGCGTTGAACGCGCCGGCGAGGCCGCGGTCGGACGAGAATACGACGATGGCCGCGCGCTCGATCTTCTCGGGCTCCGTCGTCAGGATGTGATCGACATTGGAGTACGTCGCCACCGCCGACACGGCCCGCGTGACAGCACGCGAATATGGCACGGATGCCGCGACCCTGGCCTGCGCCTTTTGAATACGCGAGGCGGAGATCAGCTCCATGGCCCGAGTGATCTTCTTGGTCGTCTGGGCAGAC
>JAODMH010000184.1 GCA_025465035.1 Microbacteriaceae bacterium
GGTTGCCTCCAAGACGCCGCGCTGCATCGAGAAGATCATGCTCGTCTCGATGATCCCACCGGTTATCTGCCCACTCGGCGCGACGATCTCGATTACTCGCCGGTGCCCGTTGCGCGCGAGTTCGCAGTGCACGACGATGTCGACGGATGCCGCGACCGTCGGCACCACGAATGACGAGTCGATATTGCGCCCGGCGAGGAGGGGCAGCGTGCAGAGCTTGGCGAGGGCGTCCCTCGCACCGTTGGCGTGGATGCTGCACATGCCGGGTATGCCGCTGTTGAGCGCGATCAGCAGGTCGAGTGCCTCCGCCTCGCGCACCTCGCCGACCACGAGGCGGTCGGGGCGCATCCGCAGTGCCTCCTTGATCAGGCGCCGTAGGGTGATCTCGCCCGTGCCCTCGAGGCTTGGCTGGCGGCACTGCATCGCCACCGTGTCGCGTGCGGCGAGGTCGAGTTCGAAGGTCTCCTCGACTGTGACGATGCGCTCGCCGGGTCGCGCCACCGACAGAAGCGTGTTGAGCATGGTCGTCTTGCCGCTCTGAGTCGCCCCGGAGACCAGGATGTTCTGTCCGCTCAGAACGCACATCCGAAGAAACTCGGCGGACTGCTGAGTGAGCGACCCGAGTGCGACGAGCTTCTGCAGATCGCGGATGCGTTTGGTGAACTTCCGGATGTTGACGGCCCAGTATCGCCGCGTGACGTCGGGGATGACAACGTGCAGCCGCGATCCGTCGGAAAGCGACGCATCGACGAACGGGCTGCTCAGATCGACGCGTCGACCGGATGACTGCAGCATCCGCTCGACGAGGTCCCGGATCTCCGCGTCGGTGAGGGTGACCGGCGTGAGTTCCGGCACTCCGTTGCGCGCGACGAACACCTTGGCCGGTCCGTTGATCCAGATCTCTTCGATCTCGGGGTCGTCGAAGAAGGGCTGCAGGGCACCGAACCCGGTGATGGACGCCACGATCTCGCGGGCGGCCTGGTGTTCGTCGGGAAGCATCGGTAGCGAACCGCCGAGTGCTCTCTCGCTGTAGCGCCGCACCTCGTCGCGCACGTAGCGGTTGGCCAGCGCGCGATCACTGCCGAGATCGATGCCGTCCCGGCGCACCCGTTCACGCACCTGCTCGGTGATGATCGCGACGGCTCTCGACATCCGGACATCATCGGCCAAAATCTCGAACCGACGCGGGATTTATCCACAGCAACCAAACGCTACCGGCGACGTCGAACGCGGCCGCTTGCGTTCGACCCCGACTCAGGCCGACGCCGCCAGCTTCCGCCGAAGTCGATGCGCGACCTTCCAGGTCCAGCGCACGGGCGCGACGACAATGAACGCGATCCCCCCGGCGAGCGAGCGGTCGAAGCGGCCGAGCGCTCGTTTGCGGTCCCACGCCCGTCTGAACACTCCCCCGAACGTCCCGTGTTTCTGCTTCGCGAGCACGAGTTGTCCCGCCTCGCGCAGCACCAGCAGCTGCTCGATCGATGACACCCAGTCGTCGTGCTCGACGGCATGGAAGTAGTTGTCGTCGAGCCATCCTGGAGCGGGCCGTTTGAAGCGACCCTCAACGACATCGCCACTGTTGCCGAACAGCCCGCTGCTCTCGAAGACTGTATTGATCAGCTGGTCACTCACCCCGAAGTCGTCGACGACGAGGACCGGCATGTCGAGCGCGATCGCCTCGATGGCGGCGGTGGAACTGATCGTCACCAGCGCGGCAGCTCCGGCCAGATGATCCGCCATCGCACCACCGGCGACGACGAGATTGTGGGGTGCTGGGGGATCGAGCTTCGCAATGAGATCGGCGTAACCGTATCGCTCAGTGTGGGTCTGCCGCTCCCCGCGAGCGGCGCGGACCTTGATCACGACACGACGATACGGATGCCGCCGCGCCGACTCCGCGAGCCAGCTCAGCAGCGCGAGGCGGTCGGGTTTCCCCCACGGCACCTTCGCCTGCGCGGCGAAGATCACGTCGCCATCCTGGCCGCGCGAAGGGTCCCTTCTCGGGAGAAAGGGCAGCGTCGCCAGCCCGAAACGCTGCTCGATTCCCATGGCCTCGGCGAGCGCCGCATACTCCCGGATCTCACGCCTGCTGTGCAGCACGAAGAGATCGGACTGCATCCGGTGACCGATGGCCTTGCGGCTGGCCGGAACGGAGATTCCGGGCAGACCGGTCACGATGACCGGTCGCTGCGGCGTCACACCGATGATCGCGCGCAGGAGGACCTTGACCAAGGGCCCGCGCACCGACAACATCACGACATCCGGCTGCAGCTCCGCCACCCGGACTGCGAGCGCCGAGAGGTCGACGATGAGCGGCTGCCCCACTCTCGAACCGACGCCGGCTAGTGCCGCGGTGAGCTGCTCCGCACTCGGCAGCACGGGGGTCGCCACCACGAGCAGCGACTTCTCCCAGTCTTCGGGCGCACGGGCGAGGAGAGCCGCGCCCCATTTGACGTATGAATCCGAATCCGCGACGGTGAGCATTCGGATGGGCGCGTTCACGCCAGAACGCGGCGCAGCTTGGCCAGTGGAGCCAGCTCGCCGGGAAAGACCCGCTTCACCCCGTCGCCCATGGCTTCGCCGATGATTCGGATGTCGTGCACGAGGTCCGCGAAGCCCTTCGGCTCGAGGGATGCGGCGTGATCCGAACCCCACATCGCACGATCGAGGGTCACGTGGCGCTCGACCGCGACCGCGCCGATGGCCACCGCCGCGAGCGAGATCTGCAACCCGCGTTCGTGGCCGGAGTAGCCGATCGGCACGCCGACGTAGCGCTGTTGCAGCATCGTGATGGTCCGGAGGTTGGCCTCTTCCGCCGGCAGCGGATAGGTGGATGTCGCGTGCATGATCACCAGGCGGTCGGTGCCGAGCGCCTCGACCGCGGCGTCGATCTGCTCGAGAGTGGACATCCCGGTCGAGAGGATCACCGTCTTGCCCGTCGCGGCGATCGCCTGGAGCAGCTCGATGTCGGTGACGGACGCCGACGCGACCTTGTGTGCTGCGGCGTTGAGGTCCTCGAGGAAGTCGACGGATGGCACATCCCACGGCGAGGCGAACCAGTCCAGCCCGCGCAGCGTCGCGTAGTCCCCGATGTCCACATACTGCTCGCGGTCGAACTCCACCCGATAGCGATACTCGAGGTAGGTCATCCGGCCCCATGGCGTGTCCCGAGGCGTGTTCTTCATGTGCTCTGGAGTGGAGATCTCCGGCGTACGCTTCTGGAATTTCACCGCCTGCGCGCCGGCATCCGCGGCGATGTCGATCAGTTGCATCGCGAGATCGACGTCGCCGTTGTGGTTCAGGCCGATCTCGGCGATGACATAGACAGGGTCGCGGTTGCTTATCTCGTTGTGACCGATGGATACAGCCATGGTTTCTCCCGCTCTTCTTGGGTGTGCGATCGTTGTGGCCGCGCGACTCGGTCCGCCAGCTCCCGCACGGCGCCGTAGCCGCCGGGTGTTTCCAGCACCACCCGTGCCGCGGCGATGACCTCTGGTACGGCGCCGGGGACGGCGATCGGCCAGCCGACGAGTTCTAGGCAGCCGAGGTCGTTGAGGTCGTTGCCGAGATAGGCGATGCGATCGAGTTCGATGCCCTTGGCGTCCGCCCAGGCTTCGAGCGCGGCCGCCTTGTCGGTGATTCCCTGCAGTACGTCGACACGCAGCTTGGCGGCACGGGCGGCGACCACCGGGTTCGT
>JAODMH010000186.1 GCA_025465035.1 Microbacteriaceae bacterium
ATCATCGCGTCCGCGCTCTCGTCGCCACGGGCCGTCGCGGGCGCCGACCTGATCGCCGCCCTCGTCGCGGGCTACCAGCTATTCGGCGGTCTAGGACAGGCGGCGGATGCGGGACAACTCCACCTGCGCGGTCAGCATCCGAGCGCGTTTCTCGGGGTGCCCGCGGCGGCCGGAGCCGTCGCCCGCCTCCACGGCGCGTCTGCCGCGGTGTGCGCGAACGCCATCGGGATCGGCGCATCCTTCTCCTCCGGCATCACGGAATTCGATCCGCAGGAAACCATGCGGACCGTGCAGACGGCGTGGGCCTCGAGCGCGGGCCTGCGCGCAGCCGGGCTTGCGCTGGTCGGACTCGCGCCGTCATCGAGAGCACTCGAAGCGGCAGGCGGCCTCCTCGGCCGCAGCACGCCTCCCGGCTCCGCAGCCGCCGAAGGCGCCGATCTCATGGGTGGCGCAATCGCGATCGAGCGGGTGAGCTTCAAGCCGTATCCGCACTTCAGCGACCTGCATCCCGTAACCGCGGTGCTCATCGAAATGCTGGGATCGCGGCGCGTGCATCCCGACGAGATCCGGCGCATCGCCGTGCGGCTGACCCCCCGTGCCGGCTCACGATTGTTCGACGGGTTTCCTCCTCGAAGCACGAAGGAAGCCAAGCGTTCGGCGCGCTTCGCGCTCGCGAGCTGCGTCGTCCAGGCCCACCGCACCGGCAATGGAGCTGCCCTTCTCGCCGCGTTCACGGCCGAGCGCCTGGCCGACGACGACGTCCTCTCAGTGGCATCCAGGATCGATGTGGCCCTCGATCTGCCGGAGGGTGGGCCGTCCGGCGCGGTGGAACTCAGCCTGGTCGACGGGAGCGTTGTGGCCAGGGAGGCCGATGGCTACCCCGGCGACGGCCGGGACCCGTCGTTACGGTGGGGTTGGGCGGATGCCTCGGCACGCTTCGCGGAGCTGTGCGCGAGTCCGCCCCACGTCGGCGTCGGCGTCGCGCTGCAGGATCTGGTGCAAAGCCTCGAGCGATCTGACGACATTCGGCCGGCGCTTCGGGAACTCGAACGGCTGGTCGCCCGTCAGGCGATCGTGATCGAATAGAGCGCGAAAGCGCGGAATCGGAGAACATCATGGACCTGGGTCTAACGGGAAGGGCGTACCTCGTCACAGGGGGGAGCAGCGGACTCGGTCGGGCGACCGCGCAGTCGCTTGCGGATGACGGTGCCTCCGTGGCCGTGTCGGCACGGTCTGAGGAGGCCGTTCTTCGCACCGCGGAGGAGCTGGGCGACAATGCGATCGGGCTCGTGGCCGACAACGGCGATCCGCAGGCCGCCGCGACGCTGATCGAGCGCACCGTCGCGCGTTTCGGTCGCCTCGATGGCCTGCTTGTCAGCGTCGGCGGACCGCCAAAGGGCGCATTCAGTGCGCTCAACGATGATCAGTGGCGTTCGTCCTTCGACACCATCCTCATGGGAACTGTTCGCCTCATCCGCGAAGCGGTTCCCGTGCTGAAGCCCGGTTCGGCCATCGCCCTCGTCCTCTCGAGTTCCGTGCGCACTCCGATTACCGGCCTCACTCTGTCCAACGTGTTCCGACCCGCTCTGGCCATGCTGGTCAAAGATCTGGCGGACGAGTTGGGTCCAAACGGTATCCGTGTCCTGGCGCTCCTTCCCGGCCGCATCGCGACCCCGCGCACTATCGAGTTGGATGCCGGAAATCCCGGAGCCCGGGAACGCAGCGAAGCCGCAATCCCCCTTCGCCGGCTCGGCGAACCGGTCGAATTCGGTCGCGTCGCCGCGTTCCTCCTCTCCCCGGCCGCGTCGTACGTCACCGGCGCGGCGATCGCGATCGACGGAGGCATGATCAGATCGCTGTGAAACGACACGTCATCCCCAGTTCGATGCGGCGAAGCGGCTTTGAGTGTGAGTACCGCTAGGGTCGGAAGTGAATTTTCCTAAATTGGAGTCCGTATGCTCTATGGGTTGACTGGTTGGCACGCGATCATTCTGTTGTTGTGGATCGCGCCATTCGTCCTATGGCTCGTCGCTGTCATCCAGGTTGCGAAGAGCAGGGCAGCCGGCGGGACGATCGCGCTCTGGATCATCATTGTGACGCTGTTCCCACTCGTCGGCGCGATCTTATGGTTCGTCATCGGTAGACGAACCGCAGCGCAGGGGCTCGAACGTCTCTAGCAGCCGCATCAGATCTCCGAGGAGCTAGAAACCTCGGCGAGACGCTCAGGGTCGCTCAGTACCTCGATCCGCAGGATCTGTCCTTCGTCGATCGTGAAGGACATCACCGATAGCAGCGCGCCAGCGAGAGTGTTCAGCAGAGCGGGAACACCGTCCACTTCAATGTGCTCGCTGGTCGTGGTCGTCGCCATACGGTGGAAGATGGCCGGCTGGCCGGCGACGGCATCGAGGCCCCGCAGAATGCGAACGCCCAGTTGTGCCTGCCCCGATGGGCCGCAACATTCTCCATGACGAGATGACATCCACGTTGCAAAATTGCGACACGTCGGTCCAGGGCGGGCGAGAACGCGTCGGGTTCGTTTCCTCGCGTGGAACCGCGACCCCCTCAAACTAAGTTCTCCGGTGGAGAAAGAGTTGGCCGCTCACATCAATGACGAAGATTCGTGCAAGGGCAAGAATCTAGAGCAGAATTTGGGAACTCCGGGAAATGCCGGGGACTCTAGGAAAGTGGGCCCTACCGGGCTCGAACCGATGACATCCACGGTGTAAACGTGGCGCTCTACCAACTGAGCTAAAGGCCCGCAGTCGCGGCAGCGTTAGGCGACCGGCTACGACGAAGCTTTATCGTACAGCCAACCGGAGCGTTCGTTGGTTCATTCCCTGTGGCCAGACTTACACTCGCACCATGACGAAGACCAGCCCGACGAAGACCGACTCCACGAAGACCAAGGCGAAGACCAAAACCAAGACGCAGACTGAGAAGGCTGGCGGCACGAAGTCGCCCAGCCCCATCCTCGACTGGCATGCGGAGCACAAGTCGCATCTCACCCGCGGCGAACGCGCCGCAGACATCATGCGCAACGGAATGGGCAGCTGGAAATTCGTCGGCGGCTTCGTCGCGTTCATGGTGGTGTGGGCCATCCTGAACAGCGCGATGAGGGGCTGGGATGCCTATCCCTTCATCCTGCTGAACCTGTTCCTCAGCATGCTCGCCGGGCTGCAGGGGGCAATCCTGCTCATTGCGGCGAAGCGACAGGATGCGATCGCGGCTGCGCTGTCCACGCACGACTACAACACGAATCTCGCATCGAAAAAGGACATCGAGTCCCTGATTGAGATGAACAACCGTCAGCTCGTCATGATCACCGACCTGCAGGCGATCCTGAGCCGACTCGACCCGGGGACGAAGAAGGCCTAGACGGCGACCGGGGCGAGCTCGGCGAGGGCGGCGCGGTAGTCCGCGATCGAGCGCGGCTGGCCCGGTGCAGTGACGAAGCTCGCACGGATGATGCCGTGGCTGTCGATGAGGAAGCTCGCGCGGTTGGCGTAGCCCTTCTCGTTCAGGAACACCCCGTATTCCTTGGCGACCGCGCCGTGCGGCCAAAAGTCGGCGAGCAGGTTGAACTGGTAGCCCTCCTTCTCGGCGAAAGCACGCTGCGTGGCCTTCGAGTCGACCGAGACGCCGATCAGCTCGATGCTCTTGTCACTGAACAGCGAGAGGTTGTCCCTCAACTCACACAGTTCGCTCGTGCAGGTGCTCGAGAAGGCGAGCGGATAGAAGACGAGAGCCACGGGCTTCTTGTTGCGGAAGTCGCTGAGTCTGATGTGCTCTCCGAACTGGTTGGGCAGTTCGAAATCGGGTGCCTGGGTGTCATTCTCCAGAGCCATGTTCATGTCCTTTCAGCCGGGCACGTGAACGCCCGGTAAACACGATTCGCAATACTACGCCTCCGCAGAGCACATGGCTGCAGTCAGGGCTGGTCAATGGTGATGCTGTAAGTGAACACTCGGGATTCGCCCGGTTGAAGCGTGAATTGGCCAGGCTTCTGGTCGTATTCGCCCTCGAAATCCTGGGGAGACGTCATGCCGAACCACGGTTCGATGCAGACGAACTCGCCGGGCGCCTTTGACCACAGCCCCAGCAGGGGGAAGTCGGTGAAGTCGAGCCTGATACCCGGCGTTCCCGGTGCGGAATAGCGCACAGAACGGCTGGACAGCCTGTCGAAGATGACGGCGTCATCGACGAACAGCGAATCGTCGAGCCGCAGTGTCCTGCCGTCGACCGGTGTCGGCAGTGCCTCCGGCAGCAGCAGCCCGTCCGAAATGCGCCGGACGGGCGCCGGCTCTTCGATGGCGAATACGATGCTGTGCGCATCACGCGGCACGCCGTCGACGATCGGCCAGGCGAACGCCGGATGCCCGCCGAGCGAGGCCGAAAAGGCCTCGTCACCGGTGTTCGACACGGTGTGCCGCACGATCAGGGTGTCGCCGACGACGCGGAAGTCAACCTCGAGCCTGAAGGGGAACGGAAAATGGGAGCGGGTCTCTTCGGTGTCAGCGAGGGTGAAGAGGCACTCACTCCCGCTGATCCTCTCGGCAGCGAATTCCGAAACGCGCGCGAACCCGTGCTGGCGGATCGGGTAACTCACGCCATCGTGAATGAGTTGGTCTCCCGGCATCCGCCCGACGATGGGAAACAGGATGGGTGCTCGCCTCGGCCAGGCCTCGCCACCCTGCCAGAGAAGCTCGCGCCCCCTCCGGTCGCGAAGGCCGCTCAACTCGGCACCCAGGGAGTTGACCGAAACGGACAGGGTGCCGCTGTCGAGTGCGAAAAAGCTCATGGGCACGACGCTACTACCGGTCCGTCGGGCGAGCCGCGCGTACGAGGCACCCCCACGCGAGAACTAGAATCGTTGAGGCTCTGCACACCCAGACCGACGGTCGTGACCCGATCGCGGTCGTGCCGGGTACAGTTTGTCCGCGAACAAGAACGAGGTCAACGTTGACGGTGAACGACCAGGATCCTTACTCGGTGAACCACACCGACAGAGACCCTGAGGAAACTGCCGAATGGCAGGAATCCCTCGATGAATTGG
>JAODMH010000197.1 GCA_025465035.1 Microbacteriaceae bacterium
GCATCAAGGAGAACCGCCGCCGCCGGCCTTCCCATGCTCAGCGCAGAGGGGAGCGTCGAGCACATCCACTCCCACCTCAGCGTCTCGATCGACGGCGCGAACACGGATGTGCCTGCCGACATAGGCATCGACCTCACTCAGCAGAAGATCTCGCCGCTGCACACCCACGACACCACGGGCATCATCCATGTCGAGTCGCCGGTTACGAGCCCGTTCACGCTCGGCCAGTTCTTCACCGAGTGGAATGTCGCACTCGACGCAACGCGAATCGGCGGCTATTCGACGGCCGACGGACACACGATGACCGTGTTCGTCGACGGCCAGGTCGTAGCGGGTAATCCGGCGGCCATCGTGTTCGCCGATCATAAAGACATCGCGATCGTCTACGCGAAGGCGGGGAATGCGGCGACGGCTCCTCCCGCATTCACCTGGCCGAGCGGATACTAGAGGAGCGGCCTACCTCGTAGGCTTGGCCAATGGCATCCGATTCGACGAGCATCGCGATTGCGGTGGCGCAGTTCGCGCCCGGTGACGACAAGGCAGCCAATCTCGAGCGCATCCGTGATCTCGCGACGACCGCGACCTCCCGGGGTGCGAAGCTGGTCGTCTTTCCCGAATACTCCTCCTACTTCACTCCGGAGTTGGGGGAACATTCGGTCGCGGCGGCGGAGACCCTCGACGGTCCATTCGTGGCGGGGCTCGAAGCTATCGCGAAGGTGCTCAACATCCACCTTGTGGTTGGCATGCTCGAGGCCTCGGAGGACGAGAAGCGCTTCTCGAACACGCTCGTCGCCCTCGACCCAGCCGGCGGGCTGGTGGCGAAGTACCGCAAGATCCACCTCTACGACGCCTTCGGCCAATCGGAGAGCGACTGGGTCGTGCCTGGACCGATCGAAACTCCGGAGACTTTCGTGCTCGGAGGGCTGACCGTCGGTCTGCAAACCTGCTATGACATCCGTTTTCCGGAAGTCACGCGTCGCCTGGTGGACGCTGGCGCTGATCTCGTCGCCCTGCCGAGTGAGTGGGTGCGCGGACCGCTCAAGGAGCAGCACTGGCGCACGCTGGTGACCGCGCGCGCGATCGAGAACACGATCTACATCGCCGCCGCCGACCAGGCGCCGCCGATCGGTGCGGGCAACAGCATGATCGTTGATCCGATGGGCATCGAACTCGCGACCATCGGTGAGGAAACGGATGTCGCGGTCGCCTGGGCCTCGCCAGACCGGGTCGCCGAGGTGCGTGCCGTGAACCCCGCATTGGGGCTGCGGAGATTCGGCATTCTGCCTCTGGAAAAGGGCGCCGCCGGTTAGAGTTCCCTAAAGGGGGAATGACATGGCGGATCAGCCGTACCGTGTCATCGTGGTGGAGGACGACGCGGATGTCGCCTTCTACACGAAGACTGTGCTCGAAAAGCGTGGATGCGTCGTGCATGCTCTTTCCGACCCCACGCTGGCGATAGCCGCGGTCGCGAGCTTCGAACCCGATGTCGTAATTACGGATATCGAGATGCCGGGGATCACGGGCCTCGATCTCATCGATCAGATTCGCGCTCAGCGCCCCGGCACTCCCGTCGTCGTGATGACCGCGCACGTATCGATCGATTATGCCGTTGCGGCGCTGCGCAGCCAGGCCGACGAATTTCTGACGAAGCCCGTCGCATCCTCCGATCTCATCTCCGTCGTGACGAGACTCGCGGACGAATTCCGCCGAGCACAGGCCGCGACACCACCCCGCGATGTCGTTCTGGCCATTGGCGCGCACCCTGACGACGTGGAACTCGGCGTCGGCGGTCTGCTCGCCGCACATCGCGCTGCAGGGGACGCGGTCACCATCCTGACGCTCTCACGCGGTGCGCGTGGCGGCGAAGCGGATGACCGGCAGCACGAATCACTCGCGGCGGCCGAACTCATCGGCGCGCGTCTCTTCCTCGAGGATCTCGTCGACACGCAGATCAGCAACGGCGATCCCACCGTCGGGATCATCGAGCGCGTCGTGCGCGAGACCACCCCCACGATCGTCTACACGCACAGCAATCACGACCGCCACCAGGATCACCGTGCGGTACACGACGCGACGTTGGTGGCGACACGCAGCGTGCGCACCGTGGCGTGCTACCAGAGCCCGTCGGCCACCGTCGATTTCCGTCCGAACCGTTTCGTGTCGATCGACGGCTTCACCGACGCGAAGATCGCCCTCCTGAATTGCTTCGCATCTCAAGCCGACATCCGCTGGTACCTCGAGCCCGACTTCGTCGTGGCCACCGCCCGCTACTGGTCTCGCTACGGCGGCGGCAAGAGCAGCGAACCGCTCGAGATCGTGCGCGACTCGGCGGACGTCTCGGTGTCGCGCGGCGCCATCGCTGCGGCCGTCCGCGTCGAAAAACAGCGCCAGATGCGCGATGAGGCTGCGAGCTGATGACGCGAGTACTCGTAACCGGCGCCGGTGGGCCCGCCGGTGTTGCCGTCATCCGTTCCCTTCTCCACCGTTCGGATGTCGAGGTGTACGCCGCCGACATGGACGGCTGGGCGAGTGGCCTCTACCTCGTTCCCGCAGAACATCGCCGTATTTTGCCACGGGGCCTCGCTCCGGCATTCGTGGATGTCGTCGTTGACATGTGCGCGGCGGACGCGATCGATGTGCTCTTTTCCACTGTCGACGTCGAACTGCCGTCGCTGGCCGCCCGGCGTGACGAGCTCGACCCCACCGTCCTCGCCGCTCCCTCCCTCGAGACCCTCGACGTCACGCTCGACAAGTTCGCCCTCGCCGAGCGCGTCGACCCGCACGCCCGCGTGCCCGTCACGCGGCTGGTCGGGCCCGGCAGCGCCGCCGAGCAGTGGACATTTCCGATCATCGTCAAGCCGCGCCGCGGTGCCGGCTCGCGCGGGGTGCGACTCGTCCATGACCGCGCACAGCTCGAGGCCCTAGGCGACGACGAGACCCTCATCGCGCAGGAGCTCCTCCCGGGCGACGAGTTCTCCGTCGACGTCTTCGCGGATGCCCGCGGCGAAGTCATCGCTTCCGTGCCTCGCACCCGGACGCGCGTCGACTCCGGGGTTTCCATCGCGGGCCGCACGGTTCACAACGAGGAGCTCGAAGAGACGGCCGCTGCCGTTGCGCGAGCAGTCGGCCTGATTGGGGTCGCGAATGTTCAGCTGCGCTACGACGTGCACGGTGTCGCCGCTCTGCTCGAAGTCCATCCGCGGTTTCCCGGTGCCAAGCAGCTCACGATCGCGGCCGGCGTCGACATGCCGTCGCTCGCGCTCGACCTCGCGCTCGGCCTGGAGCTGCCGAACCGTGTGGAGTTCCGGGAGCTCGCCAACGTGCGCTATCTCGAGGACGTCTTCGTCGATCCCTCCGAAATCCTGTTCTCAGAGAATGCCGCTCACGACGAGGTCGAGGAGTAATGGCGACCGCAGTCTTTCCCGAGTTGCTCGGAGACTTTCACGTGCATTCGGTGTTCTCCGACGACGCAGTGAGCACGCTCGGCGAGAACATCGCCGCCGCCTCGGCGATCGGGTTGCGAGAGTTGCGACTCGTCGACCACGTGCGCGAATCGACAACCTGGGTTCCGGGATTCCTGGCGGCGGTGGCGGCTGAGCCAGTTCCCGATGGCCTGCGGATCCATACTGGCGTCGAGGCGAAGATCATGGACAGCACCGGCGCGCTCGATATCCCGAATGATCTCGTCGTCGGGCCCGGGGGAGTCGACGCAGTCCTCATCGCCGACCACCAGTTCCCCGGGATCGACGGTCCGTGGTCTCCGAGCGTCACGATCGGGAAGCTGGATGCCGGCCTCGCCGTGCAGGATGCGCTCGATCTCCTCATCAACGCGCTGGTGGCCGCGATGGACTCCGTCCCCGCAGCACAGCTCGCGCACTGCTTTTCCATCCTGCCCAAGATCGGGTTGAACGAGGACGATCTCAGCGATGAACATCTCGCCGCCTGGGCGTCCGGGGCGGCGCTCACCGGCACTCTCGTCGAGGTGAATGAGAAATGGGGCTGTCCTGGCGCTCGCGCCCTTGCCGCCGCACGCGCCGCGGGGGTCGTTCTCGTCGCCTCGACCGACAGCCACCTCGCCGCGGACGTCGGTCGCTACGCTCGCGTCGGGCAGATCCTGGGAACGGTGACATCGTGAACTGGCCATTCTTCTTTACGCGATTGCTCGAGATTGTGCTCCTGGTCTTTGTTGCGACCGGTGCCTTCCCCGTGCTTGCCGCGGCCTACTCCTTTCTGGCGATCCCGCTGCACGCCTTCCGCAACCACTACACGAACGCCGCTCCCTTCCTGCCGCGGGTTGCGATCGTGGTGCCCGCCTGGAACGAGGGCGCGGTGATCGCGGCATCCATCGATCGGCTCATGGCGTTGGAGTATCCGCTCGAACGACTACGCGTCTATGTCGTCGACGACGCGAGCACCGACAGCACGCCAGACGTGGTTCTGGCGAAGGCGGAACAATATCCGGGCAACGTCTTCCACCTCCGCCGTGACAAGGGCGGCGAAGGTAAGGCCCACACGCTCAACCACGGCATCCGTGAGGTACTCAAGGACGACTGGATGGAGGCGCTGCTCATCATGGACGCCGATGTCATCTACCTGCCGAACTCCCTTCGTCGGATGACTCGGCATCTGGCCGACCCCAAGGTCGGAGCCGTCTCCGCCTACATCCGCGAGGGCAGTGCCGACAAGAACTATCTGACCCGCTTCATCGGGCTCGAGTACGTGCTCTCACAGCCGGCCGCCCGTCGCGCACAGAACGTGCTCGGAGCTCAGGCATGCCTCGCCGGTGGTGCCCAGCTGCACACCCGGGAGAACCTGCTCGCCATCGGCGGTCAGATCGACACCACCTCGCTCGCGGAAGACACCATAACCACCTTCGAGACTCAACTCGGCGGTCGCGAAGTCGTCTTCGAGCCGCTTGCTGTCGTACTGGCGGAGGAGCCAGGCGCCATCAACGCCCTCTGGAAGCAGAGGCTGCGCTGGGCACGCGGTAACGTTTCGGTCACGGCCCGTTATAAGAAGGTCTGGTTCCGGCCGTCGAAGGTGCACAAGCTCGGCACCATCTCCTTCGGAATCGTCTGGTTCAGTCTGTGGCTGCTCCCGCTGGCGATGATCCTGTCCTCTATCGGCCTCCTCGGACTCCTGCTGATGCACAGCGACATCGCTGCGGCAGTGTTCCGGGCGCTTTGGATTTCCGCGGCGTGCACCTATGTGTTCACGCTCGCTCTCGGCGTCCAGCTCGACAGCAAGCTCAGCCGTAATGCCTGGCGCGAGGTCATCACCTTCCCGGGAATCATCTCCATGGTCGTCATGCTCACGGCTTTCTTTCCCGGCCTGGTCGAGGTGAGGATTCCGGCGCTTGTGGGGCTGACACTGACGGACAACGGAGTGTTCATCCTCACCGTGTGCATCTACGTCTGGATACCGTTCTCCATGGCGGGAGCGTGGCTTGCGCGCAAGGCGGAGGGCACCCGGATCGGACCGTTTCTCTCCCCACTGCTGCTCTACCTGGTCGGCTATGGGTCGCTGCTCTGCGCGATCACCTTCGATTCCTATGTGAAGGAACTACGGCATGCCGAAGCCACGTGGGACAAGACCGAGAAGACAGGACGGGTGATGGCATGACCAACGATGAGAATGCCGCGCAGCACGGACGACGCTCCGCTGCCGAGCCCGTCCAGCCGGTCGATCCGCGCAATCCGAGCGACGCATTTCTCGCAGGGGAGATCGAATCCAATCGTCGGGCCGAGCGCTGGCTCATCCCCAAGGCCATTCTTGCCCTGGCGATCGTCGCGGTGCTCGTTGTGATCCGGGAGGTATTTTTCGTATGAGCATTTCCGTGCCCGACAGGGTGAAAGTGCTGATCGTCGAAGACAGTGAAGATCAGCGCACCCTTCTTCGCCGCTATTTCGAGCGTGCGGGATGCGCGGTGACCGTCGCCGAGACCGCTGAAGACGCCATCCTGGCCTATAGCCGTTCGACGCCGGATCTCGCCGTCATCGATCTCGTCCTGCCCGGCATGAACGGCTGGGATCTCACCGAGCAACTGCGTGCCGATCGCCCGGAATGCGTGATCGCCATCACCTCGGTGCTCGACCCGGCAGACTATCCGGCGAGCGAAGCCATCCTGCCGAAGCCCTTTACGGGCGCGCAGATTCGCAAGGTGCTTCGCGACTTCGTTCCGAAATGGTCGGCACAGTGAGCGCGGGCACCCCCCGCGTCGTCATTGCCGACGATGACCCCGACATTCGTGCTCTCATCTCCATCGCTGTGCGCAGGGCGGGGCTCGAACTGCTTGCCGAGGCCGAGGACGGCGACCGAGCCCACATCGCACTGCAGGAACATCACCCTGATCTGGCGATACTCGACGTATCGATGCCGGGAATGACCGGCCTCGAACTCTGCAGGCTGATACGTGCGGATGATGCATTCGCGGGCATGCACATTGTCCTTCTCTCGGCGGCGGTGGACGACCAAGCGCGCGCCGCGGGCATCGAGGCCGGAGCCGATGAGTTCTTCGCCAAGCCCTTCAGCCCGCGCGAATTCGGCGCTTGGCTCTCGCAGCTCACGATCCGGGAGGACTGACTCGTGAGGAGATCCATCTTCTCGCTGATACGGCGACTCTCGGTGGACACCCCGTCTCCGGCACTCAAACAGCTGCCGACGTTCGTCGCTTTCGCTATCGCGCTACTCCTCGCCGTCCTACTCCCGTCCGTCGTGATCACACTGCCCGTCGCTGTCTTCCGCGGCAGCGTGATCATGATCCTGGCGACGCTCCTTTCGTTGTACTTCGCTCGACTACGACGGGTGACCCGCTGGTCGCTGCTCGTGCCGGGGTTCTCCCTCCTGGCGATCGCCCTGCTCCGCAACGGCACAGGGGGCACCACCTCGCTCTTCTCGGTGCTCATCATCCTTCCGGTGGTGTGGATCGCCGCAGAGAAGGGTCGTCGCTGGGTAGTCGTCGCGATCATTGGGACCTCCGCGGCCATCATGTTTCCCTATTTCGCGAATTGGGATTTGCCGGCCAACGCCGGCGAATGGATACGTGGAGTCTTCACACCCTTTGTCTATGGTGTCGCGGCTGCAATCATCAACGAGCTGTCCAGGCAGGCGCGACATCAGCTCGCGTCGATCCAGCGACTCGCCCGGGAGCGAGAAGTGCGGCTGAAGGAGACGCTGTCCCTGGCGGAACAACTACAGGAGAATCAGCAACGTCTGCATGCGGCCGACCGTTTCACCCGGAGCGTACTCGACGCCGTCACCGAACAGTCCGTCATCGGCACCGACCTCAGGGGTCTGATCGATGTCTGGAACCCCGGCGCTGCGATGATGCTCGGGTTGCCGGCGAGCGAAACCCAGGGAAAACGTCACATCTTCGAGTTCCATTCAGGTGACGAGCTGGAAAACCGCTCGCGTGAACTCAACTATCCCCCCGGTGCGACCGTGCTCAATCCAGGCTTCTCCGCGCTCGTCGAGTCAGCGCGGCTGGGCATCGCCGAAGTCCGAGACTGGACCTACGTGCGCAGTGACGGTTCCTCGGTCTCCGTTGCGGTCGCCGTGACACCGCGGGTGGACGAGGAGGACGTCACGGTCGGATATATCTTCGTCGCGACGGATGTGACGCAGGCGCTCGAGGTCGCCCGCCTCAAAGACGAATTCGTCGGCCTCATCTCGCACGAGTTGCGTACTCCGCTCAGCTCTATCCTCGGTTACCTCGAACTCATGCGCGACGACAACGAAGCTCCTCTTTCGGAGGAGCAACTGCAGTACCTGAGTGTCGCCGAACGCAACGCGCATCGACTGCTTCGGCTCGTCGGCGACCTGCTGTTTACGGCGCAGGTGGCCTCCGGCAAGTTTCCGCTGGACATCAGCCAGATTGCTCTCAACGACGTGGTAGCGGGCGCAGTCGAGTCCGCCAGGCCGGCGGGATCGGCGGCGGGCGTCGAACTCATCCTCTATGTACCCGAGGAATCGATCGCCGTGCGCGGCGATGCCCTCCGGCTCGGACAGGCCTGCGATAACCTCATTTCCAACGCGATCAAGTTCACGCCGCAGGGTGGAACCGTCACGGTCAGCCTCGAATCGACCGATGTGGACGCGATCATCACCGTGCGCGACACCGGCATGGGCATCCCAGAATCGGAACTGGATCAGCTTTACGCTCGGTTCTTCCGGGCGTCGACCGCGACGAGGAATGCCGTGCCCGGAGTCGGGCTCGGTCTCACCATCACGAAGGCGATCGTCATCGCGCACGGGGGGCAGCTCGACGTGGAGAGCGAGGAGGGTGTCGGAACGGCGTTCAGCCTGTCGCTTCCGCTGCCGCGTCGTCCTTAACGACCGAGACGGGCTAGCTGAGCGGATGCGCGCTCGAGCACATCGACCCGCTTGCAGAACGCGAATCGCACCAGTGACGCGTAGTCGCCCTTGTGCTCGTCGGTCACAAAGGCGCTGACCGGTACAGCGACGACGCCGGCGAGTTGAGGCAACTGCCTGCAGAGGGCAGCAGCGTCGGGGAAACCGAGGGGAGCGGCATCCGCAATGACGAAGTAGGAGCCCTGTGATTCGCTCACCCCGAAACCGGCGGTGCGCAGGCCGGAGGAGAGCACGTCCCTCTTGAGTTCGAGCTCACGAGCGATGTGGTGGAAATACTCGTCGGGCAGGCCAAGCCCGACCGCGATCGCCGGCTGGAACGGCGCGGCATTGACGTAGGTCAGGAACTGTTTTACCGCGAGGATCGTCTGCAGCAGGCCGTTGGGTGCCGTGAGCCAGCCGACCTTCCAGCCGGTGGTGTTGAAAGTCTTGCCACCGCTTGAGATGGTGACTGTGCGCTCCCGGGCCCCCGCGAGGGTAGCGAGCGGAATGTGTTCGATACCGAACGTGAGGTGCTCATAGACCTCGTCTGTGACGATGATCGCGTCGTGCTGGTGGGCGAGCTCTACGACAAGTTCGAGCGTCTCACGGCGGAGAACGGAACCCGTTGGGTTGTGCGGATTGTTGATCAGGATGAGTCGGGTGCGGTCGGTGACTACACGGCGCAACTCGTCGTGGTCTGGCTGGAAGTCCGGCGCGCGCAGCCCCGCGGTTCGGTGCACACCTCTGGCGAGCGCGATGATCGCTGCATAGGAATCGTAGAAGGGCTCGAATGTCACCACCTCGTCCCCGTCGTCGACCAGTGCCAGGATCGTGGCGGCCAGTGCTTCTGTCGCCCCCGCCGTGACGAGCACCTCACGGTCCGGATCCGTCTTTAGGCCGTAGAAGCGTTCCTGATGATCGGCGATCGCCTCGCGCAACACGGGCACACCGAGTCCCGGCGGGTACTGGTTATGGCCCTCGCTGATCGCACGGCGGGCGGCCTCCAGTACCTCGGGAGGGCCATCCTCATCCGGAAACCCCTGCCCCAGATTGATCGCCCCTGTCTCCGTGGCCAGCGCCGACATCTCGGCAAAGATCGTGGGTTTGAGGCCTCCGTCGTCGCCCAGCAGCATCGCGCCGCGAGCGGTTCGCTCCCACCCTCCGGAGATGTCCATATGCGCGTGACTCCAGGTGTCGGTGACTGAGACTGACCTCCAACGGTACTCTGTCGCTCGTCCTCCGCCATGCGCATTGAACCAGCTTTGGTAACAGGTGTGGAAAGTTCTGGTCACGCGATGTGACTCTGCCCTACCGTTTTAACTATGTGGAACATCCCTCGGCTATCTCTTGTCGCCCTCGCGGCGGCACTGGCGCTCAGCGGATGCGTCCCATCAGGCCCGCTAGTGACCCCCGCCCCCGAACCCAGTTCCACGCCGATCTTCGCCACCGAAGACGAGGCGCTGGCCGCCGCGACGGCGGCTTACGCCGCGTACGTGAAGATGTCGGATCAGATCTTCATGGAAGGCGGTGCAAATCCGGAACGCCTGGGGAGTGTCGCCACAGGAGAACAACTTAAGACGAATCTTGAAGGCTTCAGGGAGGCTGCCAAGAAGCGCTATCGAAGCACCGGAGGGACGGCATTCGACAAGGTTGCATTGCAAGCACTATCCGTGGATTCACCCAAGGGCGCCGGAATCGTTGTCGTCTATTTGTGCGAAGACGTGACGAAAGTCGACGTCTTGGACGACCAAGGGGTTTCGGTCGTTTCCGCCACAAGACCTAACCGCTCCGGCTATGAGGCGACGTTCAACTGGTCGTCAACCTCTCCAACTCGACTTTTACTTGCGAGCAAGGAACCATGGTCAGATCTCAATTGCTAAATGCGCGACGTGTTATGGCTATTGTCGTGATCACGCTTGCACTTGCCTTGGCGACTCCTTTGTCTGCGAATGCAAACGGACAGTGCCCGGATGTTCTTGCCCAGACCACAGGTTGCCCGTCGGTCGGTGGTGGCGTCCATGATGGCGGCGTCCAACTCGACGGATCGATCACGACTCCCGGTTCGCCCGGCAGAGGCTTCGGTGGACGAGGTAGCACAGAGACCGGGGGAGAGAACGCTTCCGTGACGACTCCAGTCCCGTGCGCTCAGTGCGGAAGTCTTCGCGACGGCTATCACGTGACTCCCAACCCGGCCAACGCGGTGTCCGCCGTCACGCTACGTGACCTCGTCAACTTCAAGCCGGTGGTGGGCATCGACAACATGGAGCCGAACGGCTGGATGGTTGTCGGCCTCCATACGAACTTCTACGCGACGGTGAACGTGCAGGCCCAGGATGGTCAGTTGCTGGCTCGGCCTGCGTCCGTCCAATTCACGCCGGTTCGCTATCACTGGGCCTACGGCGATCGCACGTCGGCGAGTCTCGCCGTGATGGGGAACAGCTGGGCGGCTCAGGGCATCAAGGAATTCGATGCGACGCCGACGAGCCACATATACACCGCGGCCGGGACCTACAACATCGACCTCGTCATGGAATTCTCCGCACAGTATCGATTCGCAGATGGTCCGTGGACTGCCATAGTCGGAACGATCCCTGTACAAGCCAATCGTCTGGTCGCAACCGCCGGCGATGCGAAAACGGTTCTCGTCGAGCGGGATTGCAGCAAACGCCCTTCAGGACCGGGCTGCTGAGGACTTTGCAAAAGCTTAGGGGTAGATCGGCACGCTCACAGCGCGTCCAAATACAATGCTCAGGTTGGCGGTGGAAGCTAGCACCGCTTGGAAGGAGCAGCCCCTATGACCGACGCACCCCAGGAACCCATTTCTGGCTCACACAATCCTGAAACACCAGCAGAAACCGAGGCACGGCTCGATGCACCCACGGATGCGTTCGGACAGCCGGTCGCCCCTGGGCAGCAGCCAGCGGCATCCGAGCAGAACACCGACTATGTCTGGGCACCAGGCGCCGAGGCGCGAGCTCCCGTCGCAACGAAACAGCGCTCCGCAAGGGTCGGACTAATCGCGGCTCTCGCCGTCGGCGCTCTCGTCGGAGGCGTCTCCGGAGCCGGAGTGGCCGCATGGGCCGTCTCGGCCAACCAGCCCACCTCCTCCAGCCCCAGCGCTGCTGCACCACAGAACATCACCGTCAACGACACGGCGAACGTCAACGTCGTCACCGCCGTCGCCGCCAAGGCTGAGCCCTCCGTCGTGACCATTTCCGTGAGCGGTTCGAACGCCGCGGGAAGCGGATCGGGAGTCATCCTGAGCAAGGACGGCTATGTCCTCACCAACACCCACGTCGTCACGCTCGACGGCGCGATCGCGAACCCAACCATCCAGGTCACGACCTCGGATGGCCATCTCTACACGGCGACCATCGTTGGAACAGACCCAATTGCGGACCTTGCCGTGATCAAGCTCCAAAACGCGAGCGGCCTGACGCCGGCCGCCTTCGGCGACTCGAGCAAACTCAACGTCGGTGAAACGGCCGTCGCGATCGGTGCCCCGCTCGGCCTTTCCAACACCGTCACCGACGGCATCGTCAGCGCGCTTAACCGCAGCATCTCGATCGCCTCCTCCGCTGCGCCGGCTCCCAGCTCGGGCGACAGCACGACCCCGAACCCGACCAGCCCATTCGACTTCCGATTCGATAACGGCAACGGTAGCTCGCAGACGACTGCCCAGGCCAGCATCTCGCTTCCTGTCATCCAGACCGACGCGGCGATCAACCCCGGCAACTCCGGTGGCGCACTGCTCAACTCCAACGCCGAGGTGATCGGTATCAACGTCGCCATTGCGGGCACCGGTTCCTCCAGTGCCAGCACGCAATCGGGCAACATCGGGGTCGGGTTCGCCATCCCGGCCAACCTTGCCCAGCGGGTCGCGAACGAGCTCATCAAGAGTGGCACCGCCAGCCATGGCCTGCTCGGTGCGAGCGTCGCGGATGTCGCGGCCGGAGACTCCAGCACGGTAGTCGGTGCCAGCCTGAAGAGCGTGACAGCGGGCGGCCCGGCAGCCAGCGCAGGACTGAAGGCCGGTGACGTGGTCACCAACTTCAACGGTGTCCGTATCACAGGAGCTACCGACCTCACGGCCCAGGTGCGGTTCCTCGCCGCCGGTTCCAAGACCGATCTGACCTATGTGCGTGGTGGCCAGTCCACGACGGTTTCGGTCACCCTCGGAACACTCAAGTAGGCAGTCGACTCCAAGCACCATCACAGGCACGGATGCCCTGCGAGAGCAGGGCATCCGTGCCTGTTTCTCGTTGGCTGGTAGGCTCGACCGACCTACCGACTAGACGCATTGGACACTATGGCAACCGAGGTACCCGCCCTACCAGGCGTGTCCTACGTCATACCAGTGCTCAACGAAGTCGCCTATATCGAAGACGCGATTCGCACTGTTCTCGCTCAGGATTACGCCGGTGAGAAGGAACTCATCCTCGCTCTTGGACCCTCCTCGGACGGGACGACCGAACTCGTCATGCGCCTCGCAGCACAGGACAGCCGCATCGTCTCTGTACCTAATCCCGACACTGACATCCCGGTGGCACTGAACCTCGCGATCAGGGCAAGCAAGTACCCCATCGTCGTTCGCGTCGACGCCCATTCCGAACTCGATCCGAGTTACACCAGACGGGCCATCGACACTCTCAAGCGCACGGGGGCTGCCAACGTCGGCGGCGTCATGAAGGCCAGGGGAAAAACACCTTTCCAGGCTGCTGTCGCACGCGCTTACAACAGTCGGTTCGGGCTCGGCGGTGGCAGCTATCACGGGGGGGCACAGGAAGGTCCTGCGGAGTCCGCCTATCTCGGCGTCATCCGTCGCGAGGTGCTCGATGAGGTGCAGCTGTTCGACGAGTCAGTGCGCCGCGGCGAGGACTGGGAACTCAATCTACGGATCCGTGCCGCCGGACATTCGGTCTGGTTCGATCCGTCGCTCGAGGTGATCTACTGGCCGCGCGAAAGCTGGACCAAGCTCGTGCGTCAGTTCTGCGCGACCGGGATCTGGCGCGGCGAGCTCGTGCGTCGCTACGCGGGCCGCAACCCCTGGCGCTTCTTCGCGCCACCCGTCCTGGTGCTTGCGGTACTGCTCAGCCTCGTGCTGCTCATACTGCAACTGACCGACGCTGTGCGTGGATGGCCGAGCCTCCTGCTCTCGCTCATCTATCTCGGTCCGCTCGCCTACGTCGTGCTGTTGCTCCTGTTGAGCTTTTCGAAGGCGGGAGGTCCGGGCTGGGGCGACCGTTGGCGATTCTTCCTCGTCCTGCCCACCATGCACCTGAGCTGGGGAGCCGGTTTCATCGTCGGACTGCTCCGTGGCGCGCGCGACACGGTGGATACTTCGCGCACCGGCATCTAGCCGATGATCCCCTCACTCAGCAGCCGCCGCACCACACGTTCGGCGGCGTTTCCGTCGTCGCGGGGATTGAAACGCGCCCGCCAGGCCCGGTACTTCTCGGCATAGCGCGGCTGGATCGCGCCGCGAGTTTCGACGAGTTCGACGAGGTCCTCCAGGGTCGAGACCACCGGGCCCGGTGCGGCCGAAATCAAGTCGAAGTAGAAGCCGCGCAGCTTCTCGCGGTAGTGCTCGAGATCCGGGGTGAAAAAGAACAGCGGTTTACCTGTGACGGTGAAGTCGAACATCACCGACGAGTAGTCCGTGATGAGTGCGTCGGCGACCAGGAAGAGTTCCGAGACATCGGGGTAGCCCGTGACGTCCAGCACGTTCTTCGCGTAGAGATTCTCGCCGGGAAGGAGGGTACGCGAGTGGCCGCGGACGAGGGTGACATAGCCGTCCCCGAGCGTGTCGGCCAAACGCGAGACGTCGAGGTGGTCGACGTGATCGGGCCGATCGTCTCGCCACGTCGGTGCGTAGAGCAGCACCGCCACGTCATCCGCGATCCCGAGTCGCGCGCGTACCGCGGCGGAGTCACCGGTCAGCAGTACGTCGTCGCGTGGGTAGCCTTCCTCCCAGACCGGACCGAGGTAGGCATACGCCCTACGGAAGACCTTTTTGCTGTACCCATTCTGGGCCAGCAGGATGTCCCACCTGGCCCGTTCGCGCAGGGTGGCGATCATCGAGCGGAGATCTAGTCGCAGTCGGCTCAGTGCGAGCTTCTTGAGCATGGTGCCATGCCAGGTCTGCAGCACGGTTTGGTACTTGCGCTTACGGAAGCGTTTGCGCAGCCAGTCGTTCACGACGAGCAAACGGGCTGAACCGCGGATGCGCCACCACTCCGCACTGCCCTCGATCAGCGCGATCGCGCCCTCTGGCACCTCGACTGATGCGTCGGCGACGCTCCAGTAGCGTGCGATGTCTGGGCGCAGCGTGGCGAGCGCGCGATCGATCGCTCGCGGGTTGCAGGAGGCGTTCTGGCCGAAGAAGCTCTCGAAGAAAACCGCGTCGAGCGGCTCGTAACGTGCAGCGCGATAGTCGGCCTCGAGTGAAGCCTGCTGAAGCCGGCCTCGCTCACGGTCGCTGAGCGGGGCGGAGAAGATCACGCGCAGCCCTTGAACGTCGCCGGAGAAAGCCACGCGGGTCAGCGAGGGAAGCAGCTGCTGGCTCGGTAACTCTGAGGTAACGCTGACGAGGAGAGTATCCGTCGTGAGCGCGTACCGTCCGGAGCGCGGCGCCAGCATGGGGCCGTTCCAGGTCGAGACAAGCAGTGGAAAAATGGCCTGCCAACGACCATTGC